>JAFSBS010000272.1 GCA_017437165.1 Clostridia bacterium | reverse complement strand
TTTTCGGTGTCAATCATAGAACCGTCCCCTGATTGTTCGGAAACAGAAATTAGAAACTGGGCTTCGCGAATATTTCACGCGTTACACTCGATTGGTTTATCTTTCAAAAAAACACCCCCACTACTGCGGGCGACTAAAAGTCTGCCCCTACCATAATGGGAGTTAATTTTTCGTATCATTTGTAGCAACTTAATTTATTTGGTGTGTTATAAATGAACGGGAAAATTTACCCACTTCATCGTAGGGGCAGACCTGTGGTCGCCCGCGATAATGCATAATTTTTCAAAATGAATTGAAATGAAAGAATGTTTTTTACATCACAAAATATAAATTAACTCAGTTAACTGACCGAAATCAATTACCTGAGTTGTTTTAAATTTTACTTGCAACTTGCTACTTGAAACTGAGAAAATCAAGGCTTTTTGGTGTCAATCATAGAACCGTCCCCTGTCTTACCTCTCTTACTTCTTACCTGAATCATCCGTCCGCTTATTTTCTTTAATTATCCTTATAAAATACAAAATAGATACAACAAACATTACCACGGAAAACACCTGAGTTATCCAGAGCGGGCAAGAAAAAAATTCGTTGGTTACTAAATACAAAAAATATATAAACAACCAAACAACATATAGTGTTGTTATTATTTTTCCCATGAATCCAACTCCTCAGCCAAAAATGAACAAACCATCCCTAATCCTTCAAAAGAAATACAAAGACCAATTAACACAGGATGCTTATATATAGCCGCAGCAGCTCCTAATACCCAGCCACATGCATTAAATGTATTTGCCGCTTTTTCTAGTGTTGAAAATCTATCAACAACAAAATCACTAACCATCCGAGATTGTTGCTGTTGTTGCATACTTTCGAGTTGGTTACTTAATTTATAAGCATCCCACAATGCTTCTGCACCTTTTTGAATGGCATTATTTTGTTGTGTTATTATTTCATTTTCTAACTGTGCCGTCTGTTGTCTTTTCTTAACTCAAATATACCAAATTTTTCAAATTAAATCAAGTGATTCTGAAATCTTCTGCAAAATCAGACAAAAGTGTTAAATATAACTAAACAACTCAGATAGTTGACCGAAATCAATTACCTGAGTTGTTTTTAATTTTACTTGTAATTTGATATTTGCACACTTGCAGCTGAGACTAAGACACAGAACCGTCCCCTGTCTTACCCAATTAAATTCAAATTACGCTTTTTTGTTGTTCAAAATTGCCTTTACAGCCATTTTAATCCCCAAAACAATAAGACGAAGCAACTCACCTATTACTACTGCAAGGAGTGAAAATACAAACATCCAGAAGATGTTGCCATAAACTCTTGGATCATAGTAGATAAACATTGTAGGTACTACCATTATTGTTGAAAATACAGGGAATAAAAACTTAATTTTTTTATCAGATATTGCAACGCCAACTATACCCACAACAAGCGAAACTACTAAAAGAAGAATTATATGAGCATCTCTGTTACCCATTGGTATTAAAGGGAATAAAAAGAGAAACGCTGTTTCAATACAGGCAATTATAATTTCTTTTAAATACTTTTTCATCAATATTTATCCACACTTTCTACATCTAATACAAACACGATTGCACCGCCAACTGCAACTTCTGCGCCGAGGTCGCCCTCACGAAGTCCGCTGCCGAGTGCTTGTGTAGATGGTGCTGTCTGGGTTCTTTTCTTTGAATGCTCTTTTATAATTTCTTTTGCTTTACTTACTTTATCATCTTCGGCACCAATTAAAAATGTTGTATTACCAACCATTAAAAATCCACCTGTTGTTGAAAGTTTTGTAACAGAAAAACCTTCTTTTGTGAGTGCAGAAGAAACAACTGCACTATCTTCATTATTTACTATTGCTATAAGAAGTTTCATACTCAATTTCTCCTTTATATTTTTGGTAAAATCATTTTAAGACTCTTTTTATCGAGTTGTTTCACATCGGGAATTTCATACCTGTTATCGTTTGCATCTTTAATTAAAACACGACCATCATACAAAGGTTTTACCGCTGTTATATGGTTTCGTATTTCAAAAGTGTAAACACCTTTATCGGTTTCTGCAGTCCACATCCAGATTTTGAATTTTTCGCTCATTTTAATGAACTTTGTAATTCTCGGAATCATATAATATTCTTCCAAAGCTTTTTCTGCAACTGCCCTTGACTCTTCCATTAAGTCGTTTAAATCTCTTATAATCGCGATTTGCTCGCCTTCACTGTCAACAAGTGCAATATATTTTGTAAGACCTGTTATAGGAAACATTCGGCGAAGTTCAACACCTGTAAATTTTTCGCCGGTATAAAACTCTACATCAACGAAAATAACATCGTTTGGTGTCAGGCGAATATCGGGACCTTCTACATAACGTGGCATATATTGCACCCCCTATTCAAAATTTTCTTCAGCCTTGCGTTTTTGTAATTGTTCGCCCATAGACTGAATTTCAATAAGTTTATAATATTTACCTTTGAGTGCCATAAGTTCTTCAGGTGTACCACACTCAATAATTTCGCCCTTATCGACAACGACAATTTTATTTGCCTTTCTCAAAGTTGAAAGACGGTGAGCAATCATAAGTGTTGTTCTGCCACTTATAAGTCTTTCAATAGCACTCTGAATAAGGCTTTCTGTTTCAGAGTCAACTGCAGCAGTCGCTTCGTCAAATATTAAAATACTTGGATTTTTAAGAACTGCACGAGCAATTGAAACACGTTGTTTTTCACCGCCTGAAAGACCTACACCACGTTCACCGAGCATTGTGTCATAAGCATCAGGAAGTTTTGAAATAAATCCGTGTGCATTTGCAACCTCTGCCGCGTGAAGTACTTGCTCAACGTGGGAAACATTGCTACCGTAAGCAATATTATTGA
>JAFSBS010000271.1 GCA_017437165.1 Clostridia bacterium | reverse complement strand
CAATTGTTTCAATTGGTGCAATTATATTAACAAGGTTTCAGAAAACTGCTTTGTCCAACCCGTTTTTTACTCGCTTAAAAAGAACTTTCGGAGTTTTTATTATTTCTTTGATTCTTCCGATAATTTATGGTAATTACAACATAAAGCAGATGATTATTATGGTAGTTATCTGGGTTGTGGGGTATTTAGTTGTGCTATTTGTTCCTTATGAAGAATTTAAAGACATTTTTACTTCAATTATGACTTTTTTAGCAATTTTTTCTCTTGTAACTTTTGCTATAAAATTGGTTTCAGTAAATTTGTTTAGCTGGTTACCTACAGTCGAAAAAAATGGCGTGGTTTATTACAATGCACTCTTTGCAATAATTTCTTCGAGTAAATTTATAATTCGTAATTTTGGTATTTTTTGGGAACCGGGAGCTTTTTCGATATTCTTGAATATAGCCTTATATTTCGAGTTGTTTGAAAATAAGTTTAATCCAAAAAGAGTTTTATTGTTTTTCATAACAATTATTTCGACTGTCTCAACGTTAGGTATAGTTTGTATATTTATTTTATTCTTTGCTTTCATTACAGTTAATAAAAATTTAATATCAAACAGAATTAAGTTTATTGTTTCTGTTACAGCCGTAATATCAATTATTGGTATGATTGTTTTTGGTGATGAGTATATTCTACAGGCTTTTGGCAAACTTGGTATATTAGAGGGTAGTACAGTTAATGATTCAACTAATGTCAGGGTGAATGCAATAATTTATCCCGGTACTGCTTTTCTTCAAAATCCTGTTTTGGGAGTAGGTTACAATGATTATTTGTTTATTCAAGAGCGATTCTGTGAGAATATGGCAACCTGTTCATTTTTAAATTTACTTTGTCTTTTCGGGCTTGTTGGTGGATTGTTACCAATAATTGGTTGTGTACGATTCTTTGTAATAAATAATCATACTTTCTTGACCAAATGCTTCCTTTTTGGTTTTGTGATGTTATTGTTTTCTACTGAGAATTTTATCTTGTGTATTGCTTTTTATATATTTGTTTTCTACGGATACACCAAAAAGAATTCAAAAAGTTTGGTTAAAAAATTGATTTAATATAAATTTCTGTTATTTTATAAATATTTTTAAAGCAAGATGAAAACGCTTCAGATGTTTAATGAGGTCTCTTTTTAATGAAAAAGGTTTTAATTTACTTAAAAAAATATATAAAAGAAACAATTTTTGCGCCCCTGCTAAAAATGTCAGAGGCGCTTCATGAATTGTTTGTACCAATAGTTATTGCCAATATTGTAGATACTGGTATTAGGGCTGGCGAAGAGAATATAGTTAAACAGTGTGTTGTTTTGTTAGCTTTAGGTGTATTCGGGTTGTTGTTTTCAGTTTCTGCTCAATATATGTCTGCTCGTGCAGCGGTTGGTATGGCAACTGATTTAAAATCCGATTTATTTCGTCATATACAAAAATTCTCTTACGCTGAGAATGAAAAGATTGGTGCATCTACACTTATAACAAGAATGACAAGTGATATAAATCAGGTGCAGTCTGGTGTAAACCTTACTTTAAGACTCTTTTTACGTTCACCGTTCATAGTTTTTGGCTCAATGATAATGGCTTTTACGTTAGATGTAAAAGCAGCGCTTGTGTTTGTTATAACAATACCATTGCTTTCAGTTGTCGTTTTCACTGTTATGGCGGTTACAATACCAAAATACAAAAATGTACAGGAAAAACTTGATTCCTTAATGATAACGACGCGTGAAAATCTTTCAGGGGTCAGAGTAATACGAGCATTTTGTAAAGAAAATGACGAAAAAAAGATTTT
>JAFSBS010000270.1 GCA_017437165.1 Clostridia bacterium | reverse complement strand
ATATTGGGTATGACAGTTAATATTTCAACACCTGAATCAAAGTTAATCACATCGCGTACAGACGTGCTTGAATCTTTTGAAGCAGAAGGTCATACAGAAGAAAATGTAGTAGCAGTTTCTTTCAATCTTAATATTGAAGATGATATAGCAGGACAGCCAATTGTTGATACAGTATTTACTTCTTATTTGTCAATTGACTTAGCAAAAAGAATTATTGCAATAATTTCAGGCGGAGAGGAAGAAGTTGAAGAACCAGCTCCAGCTCCTGCACCGGCTCCGGCTCCAACACCAGCTCCTGCTCCTGCACCAGCTCCTGCTCCTGCACCGGCTCCGGTTCCGGAACAACCACCGGTACAGCAGCCGCCTGTTCAGGATAATACATATAACGCACAACCTATGAATCAGGGCGCTCCTAATATGTATGCCCAACAGCCAATGTATGGTCAGGAACAATATATGGGTCAGGGTATGTACCAACAGAATCCATATCAACAAGGTATGATGCCCGGTATGCAGAATCCTTATTATGGTATGCAAATGCAGCAGCCTCCTATGGGTTATGGAATGCCAATGCAGCAAGACCCGTCTGTAACAATCAAAACTGCAGATTTCCCTGATTTTGGCAAAAAAATTGGTATGACAGGTACACCATATAGCGGTAATCTTAACTTACTTATGGGCGTTCAACTTGAAATTTCAGTTGTAATCGGTCGTGCAAAGAAAAAGATTAAAGATATTATGGATTTTGGTCAGGGTACAGTTATTGAACTTGACAAACAAACAGGTGCACCGGCAGAAATCATTGTTAACGGTCAGTTACTTGCATATGGTGATGTTATTGTTGTTGGCGATAACTTCGGCATCCGTGTAACAGAAATTGTAGGTGCAAAAGAACTTTTAGATTCACTTGGTAATTCTTTATAAATTAAATTATAATTAAGAAAAGAGGACGAATTTATGTATAAAATTATGTTAGCTGATGACGCAGGTTTCATGAGAAAAATGATTCAAAACCACTTAAGTGGTGTAGGTTACACAGATTTTGTTGAGGCTGCTGACGGTGCTCAGGCTGTTGAACTTTATCAGGAACACAAACCGGATTTAGTTCTTCTTGATATTACAATGCCTAATATGAGTGGTATCGAAGCACTTGCTGCTATCAAACAAATCGACCCTAACTCAAAAGTTGTTATGTGTTCTGCTATGGGTCAGGAATCAATGGTTATGGAGGCTATTAAATTAGGTGCTCTTGATTTCATTGTTAAACCTTTCAAACAAGACAGAATCGTTCAGACAGTTACTAAAATTTTACCATTGTAATTATTATAGTTTTAAATTTATAATAAGAGAGGGCTTTGTATGGGGCAGACTGTAGAAACAATTCTCGTAGGAATTGGTACAATTGTCCTTATGATTGCCGTTTTTGTCGGAGCATATTATTTCTCAAAGTTTTTTGCTAAACAATATCAACCTAAAATTGGTGGTAAAGCGAGAAATATTGAAATAATAGAACGAATGGCGGTTGGTAAGGACCAATCACTTGCTTTAGTCAGAGTTTCCGATAAAGTGTTTCTTTTAGCATTTACAGCACAAAGCGTTACAAAGATTGAAGAAATGGATGCTTCACTTTTCCCTGAGAACACGGTAGTTCAGAATATGGGTGAAAATAATTTTATGACTTTCTTCACAGACGCTTATAATAATTTGTTGAATAAGAAGAATGAGGGGAAGGGAGACGGTAAAGATGAATAAAAATCCCAAAACTCAAAGTAAAAAAGCCCCTCACTCCAAGCAAATAAAACGGTTGTGGGGACGGCTAATACTATTAACAGTTGCCATAACTGTTTTTGCTATTATTTTTGCAGTTACTGCAAATGCTGCGTCAGTAAGTGTTGATATAAACAGTGACGCACAAGAAGGGGCAATGAGCGAATTACAACTTTTATTCTTGTTTGTACTACTTGCTTTAGCACCGTCATTACTTATGATGATGACGAGTTTTACAAGAATTGTAATTGTTCTGTCGCTTTTAAGAAATGCAATCGGTTTACAGCAGACACCACCTAATCAGGTTATTATAGGTCTTGCTTTAGCACTTTCACTCTTTATAATGTCACCTGTTATTTCCACAATAAATACAGAGGCAATTGAGCCTTTGCAAAAAGGAAAAATAACAGAGGAAGTTGCTTTAGATAGAATGCAGGACCCTATTAAAGAGTTTATGCTTAAACAAACTAAAGATAAAGATTTAGATATGTTTTTATCTTTGTCGGGTGATGAAGATAAAGTTGAGAGTGGTAACACAGAGTCATTAAAAGAATTAGGACTTTCTGTTATTGTTCCGGCTTTTATAACAAGCGAATTAAAACGTGCATTTACAATGGGCTTTTTGTTGTTCCTGCCGTTTTTAATAATTGATATGATAGTTTCGAGTACCCTGATGTCGATGGGTATGGTTATGCTTCCGCCATCGATGATTTCGCTACCGTTTAAGTTGATGCTTTTCGTTGTAGTTGATGGTTGGGGATTACTGATTGAAATGCTCATAACGAGTTTCAATTAGCTACGCTTAATTTATTTTTGTAAAAATTCAAATGAAGGGAGTGCTTAATATGACACAAGAAGATGCTCTTGTAATATTCAGAGAGTCAATTCTTCTCATAATAAAACTTGTGTCACCAATGCTTTTAATAAGTGTTGGTATCGGTCTTGTAATTGCTATATTTCAGGCAGCGACACAGATTCACGAGCAAACCCTTTCATTTGCACCGAAAATTCTAGTTATAGGAGTTATGCTTATTGCAGGAGGGGCCTGGTTGATTTCAAATATTCAGGAATTCTTTCAGTACATAATGTCCTATATGGCGGGGTTGTAGTAAATGTCAGGGCAGATTTTAGTACAAGGTCTTGGCGCATACATTCTTGTCTTTTGCAGAATGGGAGCAATGCTCTTTTTTAATCCGTTACTTGCAAGAAGAAACGTTGTTTCTGCTGTCAAGATAGGTTTGGCTCTGGGCTTGACAATTATTCTTACACCTACACTAAAAGCACCGGGAATAGAAAATTTCGATGGTCTTGTATTTCTTTTTGCCATGCTTAAAGAATTTTTAGTTGGTTTTGCTGCAGGGCTTGTTTTTCAGATTTTCTATTATATGCTTTTTGCCGCAGGTGACATAATAGATATGGGTTTTGGTCTTTCAATGGCTAAAGCATTTGACCCGGGTACAAGTATTCAGGCATCTGTTTCGGGTAGGCTTTTTGAACTTTTATTTATTATGTACTTCTTTTCCACAGACAGTCATCTGACATTTATCAGAATAATGGCTTCGTCTTATGATATTGTATCCATGGGTGCAGTAGAAATAGGGCAGAACACAGCACAGTTTGTAATGACTATGTTTGTTTCTGCATTTTCACTTATTATAAAACTTGTTGCACCATTTATTGTTGCTACATTTGTTTTAGAAGTTGCTTTGGGTGTGTTAATGAAACTTTCACCACAAATCAACATATTTACAATACATTTTCCGTTAAAGATTTTTCTCGGATTTTTACTGTTATTTGCTTTTTCTGTTCCGGTAGGAAATTTTATGGAAAACTATGTCGGAATATTAACAGATAATATTTATAATTTATTTACTTCGGTGTAGTTAGACTCAATTTATTCTTACTGTGAAAAGTGGTGGTTAAAAAATGGCGGGTGAGAAAACCGAAAAAGCGACGCCCAAAAAGCGAAAGGACGAACGAAAGAAAGGTAATGTCTTTCTGAGTAAGGATGCTGTTACAGCCGTTTCGCTTATTGCATCGTTTTATTCATTGAAAATGTTTGCACCATCCATTTTTACCAATGTGCAGGATTTAGTCAGAAGATATATTTCTTTAGCCGGTACTAAAGAAGTGTTTTTGGCTTCTGATGTTTCAACAACTTTTACAGATTTAGGTCTTGTGTTTATAAAATGTGCCATGCCGTTAGTGTTGGTATCTGCTCTGGTGGCGATAGTTGTTACTATGGCACAGACAAAAATGCTTTTTTCTACAAAAGCGTTTGCACCAAAATTTAACAGAATAAATCCGCTTAACGGTATAAAAAAGATGTTCTCTATAAGAGCAATAGTAGAACTGCTTAAATCACTTATCAAGATTATAGTTTTACTTTATATGGTTTATACAGTTCTTATAGATGAAGTTACTACATTACCGATGCTTATAGATATGGCACCCGTTAACGCCATTAACAAAACAGGCGAAATTATAATGGATGTTGTGTTGAAATCCGGTATTGCTTTCGTATTCCTGGCAGCAGCCGACTACCTGTATCAATGGTGGGATTACGAAAAGAATATGAAGATGAGTAAGCAGGAAATTAAAGACGAATATAAACAAATTGAAGGTAACCCGCAAATTAAGGGTAGACAAAGACAGTTGCAACAGCAACGTTCTCGTCAGAGAATGATGCAGAATGTTCCTGAAGCGGATGTAGTTATCCGTAACCCTACACACTTTGCAGTTGCGCTTAAATTTGACAGAGATAAAGATAGAGCGCCACGAGTGGTTGCAAAAGGTATGGACCAATTGGCTTTAAGAATTGTTAAGGTAGCAGAAGAAAATGATGTTTATGTTACTGAAGACAGACCACTTGCAAGGGCTTTATATGATGCAGTAGAAGTCGGTGACGAAATCCCCGAAGAATTCTACAAAGCAATTGCTAAAATATTAGCATTCGTTTATAACCTTAAAGATAAAAACAAAAAGACTACAAAAAAATAAAGGAAAAGGAGGTTAGTTAAATGAATATAAAATCAAGACTTAAAACAAGTTCAGTTGCACTCTTGATGGTTGCGGTTGTTTCACTTCTTATTATTCCGCTCCCTACAGCAATTCTTGACTTTATGTTTATACTTAACCTTACTATTTCTTTAGTTATTTTGTTTATAACAATGTATATCAAAGAAACACTTGAATTCGCAATTTTCCCGTCGCTGTTACTTGTTACAACGGTTTACAGATTGAGCCTTAACATTTCTTCTACAAGGTCAATCCTTACAAACAGTGGTTACGCCGGTGAGGTTGTTAAAACTTTCGGTGAATTCGTTATTCAGGGTAACATTGTTGTAGGTCTTATTATATTCTTAATTTTAGTTTTAGTTCAGTTTATTGTTATTACAAAAGGTGCTGAACGTGTTGCAGAAGTTTCTGCAAGATTTACACTTGATGCTTTGCCGGGTAAACAAATGGCAATTGATGCCGATTTAAGTTCCGGCCTTATTACAGAAGAACAAGCAAGAGAAAGACGTTCTAAAATCCAGAGAGAAGCAGATTTCTTCGGTGCTATGGACGGTGCTACCAAGTTTGTTAAAGGTGATGCGATTATTTCTATTATCGTTACTTTGATAAACTTAATAGGTGGTATTGTTGTAGGTCTTATAAATGGAGAAGGCGACTTTATGACTATTATTCAGACCTACTCGATTTCAACAGTAGGCGATGGTCTTATGAGCCAGATTCCGTCACTTTTAATTTCAATGGCAACAGGTCTTGTTGTTACTCGTTCTTCATCTGAAGCAGATCTTAACTCGGATGTTTTAAAGCAATTCTCAAATCAACCGTTTGTTTTACTTATAGCGGGTGTGGTTTTACCATTCCTTACACTTATAGGTTTCCCGGTGCCACAAACGGTAGTGATTTCTATAATGCTTATTGCATTGGGTATAATGCTTTTAAGAAAAGCAAAGCCTGTGGGTGCAGATGCAGGAGAGCTTGGCGATTTACCAACTACACAAGAGGTTACAAGCGAAGTAAGTTACTACAAAAATCTTGATAATGTTTACAATCTTCTTAACGTTGATGCAATCTGTGTCGAGGTTGGTTACAGTCTTTTACCTATCGTTGACGAGAGCAGTGGTGGTAACTTCCTTGACCGTGTAGTTATGTTAAGAAAGCATTTTGCGGACGAAATGGGTATGGTTATACCTGCAATCCGTCTTAAAGATAGTTCACAACTTAATCCTAACCAATATGAGATTAAACTCAAAGGTGAATCCGTTGCAGTTGGTGAAGTTTTACTTGACCACTATTTAGGTCTTGTTCCGGCAGAAACACCTGAAAACGATGTTGATGGTATTGAAACTGTTGAACCTGCATTTGGTATGCCTGCAAAATGGATTAGTGATGATAAGAAAATCAAAGCAGAAATTGCCGGTTATACACTCATTGACCCTACTTCAGTTATGGTTACACACTTGTCTGAAGTTATAAGAAGACACGCAAGTGAACTTCTCAGCAGACAGGAAGTTAAGAGAATGATTGAAAATCTTAAACAGAGCAACGAAAGTATTGTTGAAGATACTGTTCCTGCAATTGTTTCTCTTAATGAACTCCAGAGAGTTTTAAGAAACCTTTTAAGAGAAGGTATTCCGATTTTAGATATGGAAACTATTTTAGAAACTCTCGCGGACTATGCGCCTAATGTTAAAGACCACGATATGCTTACAGAATATGTAAGACAAGCGTTAAGAAGAACAATTACACACAAATTCTCAATAGCAGGGCAGTTAAAGGTTGTAAGCCTTGATTCTGAAATTGAAGATTTGATTATAAAGAGTATCAAAAAAATCGAGGGTGGTGCTTATTTAGCACTTGAACCTGATATTATTCAGAAAATTGTTACAAGTACAACAGAGCAGATAAACCAGATGAAAAAACTTGTTCAGGAGCCAATTATTATTACTTCTCCTGTTGTAAGAATATATTTTAAAAAGTTACTCGACCAGTTTTATCCTGATATTACTGTTTTATCATTCAATGATATTGATACTTCAGTGCAAATTCAATCTCTTGGTACGATTACACTCATGGCAATGTAATTTATAACGATTATAGTTAGTCGAAACAGTGTAAAATTACACTGTTTCGATACCAAATCATATATTTGGTATCGAATTTTCTTTGAAAATTTGACTATAATCCTTTCAATGACTGTAATGCAAAATTGTATTTATGAAAAACAATTTTGCTAAAAGCCGATAAAATCGGCTTTTACGAAACGTAATTGCGTTTCGACTAATTACAATCATTATAATGAAAAGGGGTGATAACAATTATGAGCGGTTTCAGTGGAATTAAAGAAGTGAAATTAGAAAATCCTGAAAAAGTAATGAGCGAATATAAAGCAACAGGTAGTCTTGAATTGAGAAATAAACTTGTTATGCATTACTTGAATCTTGTAAATCTTGCTATTTACAGTATGCGTTCTGTATTGTTATCAAACATACCTTTTGAAGATTTCTTTAATCAGGGTGTAATTGCTTTAATAGATTGTTTAGAACGTTATGACCCGACAAGAGGAGCAAGTTTTGATACTTTCAGTTATCTTGCTATCCGTGGTTCAATTTTAAAATATATGAGAAAACAGAATTGGCTTACCAACAGAGCGTGGGATGCACAAAATAAAATTTCTCAGGGTAGAAAATATTTAGAGCAAAAACTTCTTCGTGAGCCAACTGATGCAGAACTTGCTGAGTATTTAGGTATAACTGAGCAACAGTTAAGCCAGAGAATAGTAGAAATTGCTTCGGTAGATACTATTTCTTTTGAAGAAATGATTGAGCAAGCGTGGGAAGGCGTTATAGAAAAGTCGATGGATAACTCGAAATCCCATGTTGACAACGACTTATTAGAAAATGAACTTCGTGGGGAACTTGCAAAAGCAATTGATTGTTTAGACCCAAAAGAAAAACAGGTTATTTCGCTTTATTATTATGAAAATCTTAATTTGAGAGAAATAGGCGAAGTTTTAGATATTTCTCAACAAAGAGTTTCACAAATTCGTAAAAAAGCACTTGACAAACTATATGAAAAAATGAAAGAATATAGATGTGATTAAAATTTATTCTTTTTATCATAATCAACGGAGGAAAACTTATGTATTCAGGTTTTTATACTCTCGCTTCGGGAATTCTTACAAGACAAAATGAAATAGATGTTCTTGGTAACAATATTACAAATGTAAAAACACCGGGTTACAAAACAGACAGAGTTGAAACTTCTGCTTTTGAAATGGAATTGATGGTTAGAATGGAAAATGGTCAGGCTGACGTTTTGGGTGACGGTGTTGGTCAGGTTTCATCTATTATTCAGGATATTCATACAATTATGGACCCGGGTATTATTGAGCAGACTAACAGAGAACTTGATATTGCTATAAATGGTGATGGTTTCTTTAATATACGCACTCCTGACGGTCAGTTGGCAATTACTAAAAATGGTAATTTCGACCTTGACGAGCAGGGCTATTTAGTTCTTAATGGTGTCGGTAGAGTATTGGGTCAGAATGGCGAAATTTATATAGGTGAAAGCGGATTTAAAGTAAATCCTGATGGTACAGTTACTTCTGTAAACGGAAATTATATAGATACACTTCTTATAAACAAACCTGCGGAGGGTACCAGAGCAGAGAAAATTGAAAATTCTGCTTTTTTAGTTCAGAATCCCGGAGATTTAATTGCTGCAGAAAGTTACACAGTACTTCAGGGTTCATTGGAATCTTCAAATGTTGATATCAACACAGAACTTACAAAACTTATTGAAGCACAAAGGTCTTTCCAACTTTATTCATCTGCAATGCATATAATTGACCAGATGGATCAGAATGCTTCTTCTAAAATAGCATCAGTATAACAGAGTGAAAGGTAGGTAGAACTATGAGAACAGCTTTTTATGCAGGTGCAAGTGGTTTGCTTGCAGCACAAAAAGGAATGGATAATTTAGCAAACAATGTTGCTAATGTAAGTACAGCGGGTTACAAACCACAAAATATTTCATTCCAATCACTCATATATGATGAGATGTATGTAAATACTCCTACAGACCCCGAAAAAGGTCACGGTATTAAGGCAGAAATAAATGATACCAATTTTACACAAGGTTCTTTGTTACCGACTAATTATCCGCTTGATTTTGCAATTGTAAGTGATGCTTTATTTGCAATTGAGCAAGATGGTTCAATCGGTTACACAAGAGCAGGTAATTTCAATATAGGTTTAGATGGCGAAACAGGTTATTTGGTAACACAAAGTGGTGGTTTTGTTCTCGATAAAAACGGTCAGAGAATTGTACTCGAGAAACAAGAGGGTACAAATAATTTTGATACAACAAACTTATCAAACAGAATCGGACTTTTTACATTTGCAAATGAAAATTATTTAACACCTGTGAACGATAATCTTTTTGCAGTTTCACAAAAAAGCGGAGAAGCGGTTGCAGTTGAAAATAACGAAGGTCAGATAGTTCAATATGCACTTGAGCAATCAGGTACAGTTCTTTCTGAAGAAATGGTTGAAATGATTACAATGCAGAGAGCGTACCAATTAGCAGCGAGAGTTGTTACAGTTGCTGAAGAAAATCAACGAACAATAAATGAACTCAGGAGATAATTATGGCATTTGAAAATTACGAATTAAACGAAATGCAGTTTGATGCATTAAAAGAAATCGGTAATATCGGTTCAGGTCATGCAGCGTCTGCACTGTCATCAATGCTCGACAGAACTATTGATATGAATGTCCCTCAAATCAATATTCTTGATTATAATGAGGTTGTTAACAATCTCGGCGGTCCTGAAAATGTGCTTGCAGGTATTTTGATGTCACTCACAGGTGATGTTTCAGGTATGATTATGTTCCTTATTCATAAACCTTTTGTAAAGATTCTTTTGAGTAATCTTTTAGGTATGGATATTGAAGATAACTTTGACCTTGATGAAATGAGTCAGTCTGCAATTAAAGAAGTTGGTAATATTATTGCTGCTTCCTATGTAAATGCTATTGCGGAACTCACAGGTCTTTCAATTGAAATTTCACCACCTGAGCTTTCAGTTGATATGGTAGGTTCAATTTTAAGTTTACCTGCAATTTATTATGCTAATATAAGTGACAAGATTATTTTTATAAAAGATGAGCTTGACAAAGAAGATGCTGCATCATCACAAATTATTTTGATTCCTGATGTTGACTCTCTCAAAAAAATTATGGAAAGTCTGGGGTTAGGCGATATATGAGTCAAAATATTGTTGTCGGTATATCTGACTTGAATGTTGCTAAAGATGGCGATATTCTTGTTACATACGCATTAGGGTCTTGTATAGGTATTTGCCTTTATGATGAAACTGTTAAGGTCGCAGGACTTTCACATATTATGTTGCCCACGAGTGAAGGCTTTAACCCACAGGGCAAAGAAATTTGGAAGTTTGCGGATACTGCAATTCCGGATTTGATTAAAAAGATGGAACAGTTAGGTGCTAACAAATTCAGATTAAAAGCAAAAATCGCGGGTGGCGCTCAGATGTTCCCCGGATTTAATAATACTTCACTTTCATCTATTGGTGAAAGAAATATTGTGGCGGTCAAAGAAACTTTAAAACAACTTCGTATTCCGATTTTAGCAGAGGATTGCGGTAAGGATTACGGTAGAACACAGTTCTTTGACTCTGCTAACGGCGAAATGAAAATTAAAGCCGCATTACGCGGTGAATGGGTTTACT
>JAFSBS010000269.1 GCA_017437165.1 Clostridia bacterium | reverse complement strand
TAACCATGCATCATACCACTGATACCAATAGCCTTTAATTTTTTGAGTGTTACGCCATACTCGTCTTTAACATTCTTTTTAAGAGATGCGTAAGCACCTTTTAAACCTGCGTAAATTTCATCGAGTGAATACGTCCAGATGTTATCGAGGAAACTGTTTTCCCAATCGTATGCACCGGAAGCAATTGGTGCATTATTTTCGTCAATAAGCACTGCTTTGATTCTTGTTGAACCAAACTCAATACCCAAAACTGCCTGTCCGTTTAAAATAAGTTCTTTTACTGACATAGTTAGTCCCCTTTTCAATATTGTAACAATTTAATTTTATCATATTATAAATGAAATTTAAAGTTTTATTTCTAACTCTTTTATTTTTTCTCTTAAATTCTGAAAATCGGCAAGTGCATCTGCCTTTTGTGCCTCATTTCTTAAAAGAGCAGCCGGATGAAAAGTACCCATAAATAAAATATTCCCTTTTTTAATAAATTGCCCGTGTTGTCTTGTAACTTTAAAATCGGGCGAAATAAGTCGTTGTGCTGCAATTCTACCGAGGCACACTATAATTTTTGGTTTAATGAGTTTGGTCTGCTCTCTTAACCAGTTTATACACGCTTCTTGCTCATCTTCCAATGGGTCGCGGTTTTGTGGCGGTCTGCATTTCACTATATTTGCAATATAGACATTTTTATTTCTGTCTAAATCTATTACTTCTAAATATTTATCTAAAAGTTTACCTGCTTTGCCTACAAAAGGCTCACCTTGCAAATCTTCATTTTCTCCGGGACCTTCACCCACAAATAATATGTCTGCTGTTTCGTTACCCACGCCAAATACAAGATTTGTCCTTGTTTCACTCAAAGGGCATTTCTGACAAGCAAAACAATCTTTTCTTAATTCAGTAAAATTTTCATACATTATAAAATTATCAACTCTTTTTCGCAGTTTGTTAAATTTATATATCCGTTTTCTGTAATGAGTGCCATATCTTCAATTCTTACACCGAATTCATCAGGTATATAAATACCCGGCTCAACAGTTACAATATTTCCTTTTTTCAAAGTTGCTTTACTGTATGGCGAAAGATTTGGTGATTCGTGAATTTCTATACCGACTCCGTGACCCAAACCGTGACCAAAATTTTCTTTATAACCATTTGCATCTATAATATCTCTTGCAACTTTATCGGCATCGACACACAAAACTCCCTCTTTTAATACTGCAAGTGCTTCTGTTTGTGCTTTTAAAACAGTTTCATAAACAGCCTTTTGCTTTTCTGTCGGTTCGCCTACAATCACAGTTCTTGTCATATCACTATGGTAACCATTATAAACTGCACCAAAATCCATTGTTATAAAGTCACCATTTTCAATTTTTTTGTCGGTTGGTACACCGTGTGGCATAGAAGAATTTTTACCGCTTACTGCAATGGTTTCAAACGAAACTGCTTCTGCACCGTGACTTAACATATAAAAATCAAGTTCAAGTGCAATTTCTTTTTCTGTTACACCGACTTTTATAAATTTTAATATATATTCAAATGCATCTTCTGCAATTCTTTGCGCTTTTTTAATGTATTCAACTTCGTTTTCTGTTTTTACAGAGCGAAGTTTATTTATAATTTCATCAACTTCTTCTTTTGCTTCCACTTCACAAAAATCAAATACTTTTTTAAGATTATTAAGTTCTGAAACTGTCAACCGTTCTGTTTCCAGATATATATTCTCTACATTTTTCTCTTTTAAATATGGTACCATTGTTTCAGAAACACGCTTTAAAAGAACAGATTTACACACGGTAATCTGATTTTGTGCCGCTTCAATATATCGGCTATCTGTAAAAAATACCGTTTCTTCTCTTGTTATTACCAAAAAACCATCAGATGAATTAAACCCTGTAAAATATCTGCGATTTTCGGGTGAAGATATAATAACACAATCGTTTTTTGATTTTATAATTTCAGAAAATTTATTTTGCAAATTGAACACACTCACTCTAAATATAAATTAAAAGAGATGATACCAAAAGGCATCATCTCTTTACATTTTAATAATATTTGCGTTTACGAGCAGCCTCGGATTTTTTCTTTCTCTTTACAGAGGGTTTTTCATAATGCTCTCTTTTACGAACTTCTTGGATAACACCATCTCTTGATGTTTGTCTTTTGAATCTGCGAAGCGCACTATCTAAGGACTCGTTTTCTTTAACTTTTACCTGACTCATTTAAAATTCCCTCCCTCCGTTGTTACCAACAAAGGTATAATTATCATAATACATATGCCATTATACAAGAAACCAAGCATTGTGTCAAGTAAATTTTTTTAAGATTTTGTTAAAATCACATTTTCTTGATTATTTTGCGTAATTTCCTACCATAATCATATATTCGCCTATTTGCGCACCAAATTCGGGAGCACCATCCATAATAAGTTTACCTTTTTGCACCGATTCCAACATATCGTCAATAGACATCAAAATACCTAACGCACTATCGAGATTATCAAAACGCATTGTAAAGAATGGTAACGCTCTCTTATATTCACCACGACCCGCTTTACTTTTACCTGCTTTAATTCTTATATAAGCAGAAACTGTAGGCTCATCGTTAACTTTCCAAGCATAAACACGGTCAGGACTTTTTGAAGTCCATTCGTGAATTGTTTCATGCCCCATTTTATTGAGTGCGCTGATACCCGCTGAAAGAAGGTAGAAATAGCATTTAACTAAAAGGCGCTTGTCTTCTTCTTTTTCCGGTGGTGTTTCAAGTCCTAAAAGGTTTGCCATTTTAAGAAGTGCCATCATAAATACACCGAATTCATAAATGAAATTTACACCTTTCATTTTAGGAAGTGTTGCCGGACCGATTTTCCCTTTGAAAAATGCGTTCATTGTTTCAACACTCTTGAATTCAAGCTCAACAAATTTTTGTTTATCTACTCTTTCGGCAACTTTGTTTGCGTGAATAAGCCATTCGTCACCGTTTACTACAAAATGTGTAGCCCATTTGCCATCAGGTGCTTCAGAATCACAACAGCTAACCTGAAAAACACAATGTACTTTTTCAAATTTCTTTTTAAGTGACGGAACATCCTGGACAATTGTTTTTAAAAGTGGTAAAGCACCGCACAAGAATATTTTATTAGTATAAAGTTGTTCTTTATCTGCCACAAATTTCAGTCCCTTCAAATTGAATTAAAAATTAAGAATTAAGAATTGTGGGACCTGCGGTCAGCAATGTAAAGCTTCGCATAAGATTAACCCGTTCTTCTATTCGGGTGCGGGTGTCCCGCCCACAACTCTTCACTATTCACTCTTAACTCTTCACTGATGAATTCAAATCGCAAAGCGATTAGAATTCATCATCCCAGTCGTTATCTTCCTCGAAGTCCGCTTTCATAACTTCACGAACTGCGGCAATAATACCGTTTGAGTCGATACCGAGAGTTGACATAATATCTTCATGAAGACCGATTGGTGCAAATTCATCCTGAATACCAAGTTTTTTGAATGCACAACCTTTACCTGATTCAACAACTACTTCTGCAACCGCTGAACCAAGACCTCCGATTACTGTATGGTCTTCAACAGTAATAATACGGCGAGTTTCTGTAACGGCTTTAAGAATCGCGTCTTTATCAATTGGCTTGATTGTGTGCATATCCAATACACGGATTTTAAGGCCATCTGCGTTATCAAGGAACTCTGCTGCCTGTAAAGCCTGGAACACACAAGAACCACAAGCAATAATTGTAAGGTCTGTACCTTCGTGAACTTCTACCGCTTTACCAAGTTCAAAACCATAATTTGCATCTTTATAAAGAACACGGTCAAAACCACGGTTAATTCTTATATAGAAAGGACCGGGTGTATTGTATGCCGCCATAACTGCGTTATATGTTTCGTAACCATCTGCAGGGCAGATAACTGTAAGATTAGGAATTGAACGTGTTAAAGCCAAATCGCATATAGCGTGGTGAGTAGAACCCGCCTGACCGAATGATGTACCGGAGTGAGTTGCAATAACTTTTGCATTAACATTCTGATAGCAAAGGTCTGTGTGAAGCTGGTCTGCAGAACGGAATGATGCGAATTGTGAAAATGTTGAAAGGAATGGTACAAGACCTGCCTTTGCCATACCTGCAGCAATACCAAACATATTTTGTTCCGCAATACCTACATTGAAAAATCTGTCAGGGAATTTCTTTTGGAAATCACCGATTTTAGTTGATTTTGCAAGGTCAGCTGTTAAAGCAACAACTTCAGGATGTGCTTCTGCTAATTCTACAAGTGCCTGACCGTAAATTTCAGCAGTTGAAAGAGATGTTGATTGCTCTGCTGTGTAAGATAATCCGCCAGCCATATTATTCTGCCTCCTTTTCAACGCGTTCTACACGCTTTTTGTATGTTTCTTCAAGAGCCTTTTTACCGTTTTCATATTTAGCATCATCAAATGCACCGTAGTGCCATCTGAAATCGCCCTCAATAAAATCGATACCACAGCCCTTTACTGTATCACAAAGAATAAGTACAGGTTTGTCTGTTTCGTTAGCGTAGGCAAAATCAATTGCTTCGCAAAGTTCTTTAATATTATTACCGTCAACCTTTTTTACAATAAAGCCAAATGCTTCCCACTTGTCAGCGAGTGGCTCAAGAGCCATAACCTCTTCTGTAGGTCCGTCAATCATATTGTGGTTACGGTCAACAAAAGTAATAAGATTTGTAAGCTTATAGTGAGCCGCAGACATTGCTGCTTCCCAGTTTGAGCCTTCGTCTAATTCACCGTCACCAAGCACTACGAATGTTTTATAATCTTTCTTTAAAAGGCGGGCTGCGAGTGCAGTACCAACACCGATTGAAAGTCCGTGACCGAGTGAACCGGTTGAAGCGTCAACACCTACAACTTTATTTGAGTCAAGGTGCATACCCATTTTTGAACCTGAAAGATTAAAAGTTTTAAGCATCTCTTTATCATTGAAACCTAAATCGCAAAGAACAGGTGCATAAGCAATACCTGCGTGACCTTTACTTAAAATAAATCTGTCACGGTCTTCCCAGTTTGGGTCTTCTACCTTTAAATTCATATATTTGTGGTAGCATACTGTCATAATATCCATAGCACTCATACCGCCACCGATATGACCGCTACCTGCCCAGTATGTAGTATCAAGGCAAAGATTACGAAGTTCGTTGGCTTTCTTTTCAAGACTTAACCACTCTTGTTTTGTTAATGCCATAAGAATTACCTCCCGTTTATCATTTATTTTGTTATTATTTAAAAAGTTCCGGATGATTGTTTCTTACTACTTTAAATGCTTCATCAGCAATTTCAATAGTTCTGTTAATATCTTCGTGAGTCAATGCTGCATTTATAAAATGGTTGTGGTGAGATGCAAAGAACACACCTCTGTTTACACATTCAGCAATCCAATCCTGATGAAGAAGCATTGAATCATCATTTGCAATTCTTAAATAGAAAAGCGCCGGTGGGCCTGATGTAACTAAATCAAAACCATTTTCTGCACCTGCTTTTTTAAGACCTGTTAAAAGTTCAATGCCAAGGTCATTGAAAAGTTTTGGTGCATTTATTGCTTTTAACTTATTTATACAAGCAATACAAGCTGCGAACGGAACTGCACTCATCCAGTAAGAACCGGTGTAAGAAAGTGATGAAGCAGCACTTCTTAAAAATTCTTTACCACAGAATGCAGACATATTGTAACCATTTGCGAGTGCTTTACAGAAACAGATTATATCTGCTTCAAAACCGAAGAAATGGTCAGAACCCGCTAAATCAAGACGGAAACCTGCACGGACATCATCTATAATAAGAACAATATCTTTTTCTGTACAAAGTTTTCTTACTTCCTGCCAAAAACCATCTATAGGGAATGCATTGTCAAAGAAGTTTCCGTGGTTATAAGGTTGAGCAATAATCGCTGCAACTTCACCCTCATTTTCTTCTAAAGTCTTTTTAAGACCTTCAATATCATCCCATTTGCAATATAAATTGTTTGCAACATCTTCAGGAGTAACACCGGGGTAGTCAATTTTTTGTACCATTGGTGAAACACCGTGATAAAATCCGTTGAAGAAAATAAGTTTCTTTCTGTGTGTGTAAGCACGTGCGGTTAAAATAGCCCCTTGTGTTGCATCGTTACCATTTTTAGCAAAGAATGCCCAGTCTGCTGTGTTTACTGTATCTACTAAAAGTTCTGCACATTCAACCATTACTTTATCAGGTGAAGAAGTACAGTTACCTTTTTTAATCTGCTCAATAGCCGCATTGTCAACATCTTCATCACAATAACCTAAAATGTTAGGACCATAAGCGCACATATAGTCAATATATTTGTTACCGTCAACATCCCAGAAATATGTACCCTGTGCTTTTTCTGAAAAACGAGGCCATCTGTTAACCGGAATAAACTGACCCTCAGCAGGACCTAAATGCCCATAAACGCCGGATGGAATGACTTTAGAAGCTCTATCGTACCATTCATCTGATTTTGTAGTTGTGTATAATGGAAAAGACATTTCAGTTTACCCCCCTTTACGCCAAATATAATGCAACGCGGTCTAAAATACGATTGACATTATCAAGCATATTAACCATACCGTGCATTTCAATCTTACCGGTACCAATACAAGTAAGCGCATTAACTTTGCCATCAAACAATGCTCTTGCTGTTTCGATTGAGTCAAAAATCATTGCTGCTCTGTATTTTTCCGGTGGTTTTTTTACTGTAACAAGACGATTGTCTTTACAAATAAGCTCAACACCTATATCGTTTTTTATTCCTATGTAAATATTGCCGTCGATAATATGTGATGCACTGAATTTGCCGATTTCATCATTATTGCCAATCTGTGAAATTGCAACACCTATTGTATAAAGCATAAGACGTGTACTTCTCTCAAAAAATACAGGGTCTTTCAAATCTTCCTCGGTAGCTCTCATATATTTACTTAAAACATCTGTAAGCGGTGTGAATTTTTTTAGTAAAAAGCCCAGGTGAGTAAAACCCTTTGACGGAATTGGTGTAACCGTACCATCTATAAGTCCGTTGAACTTTTCAGGTGATGAAAATGGTAATTTAACATCACAAGCACCGCAACCCTGTTCCATACGGCATTTGCCATTTTTAAAGAACAGCGTAGCAGCAGGACCACCTTTAACATCAAAACCTACCGAAATAGGTTTCTGGTCTTTAATAATTTCATTAGCTTCAGGTACAGTTTCGCAAAGATTTTCTAAAGTACCTAAAACACCGAACATATTGATATATGCAAGTGTTTTTGCATCCATTAAATTCTGCATAACTTTAACTCCTTTCCGAGTAATACAATACTACTTCATTTTACCAAATTGCATCAGTAAAGTCAACAAATCTTTGAATAGAATCAACAATTTTTTTATAAGTTTTCACAATGAGAATTTTTCGTGAATTTTTGTTGCAATTCTAAACAAAAACACCGTGTCGTTTTTGTCTATTTCTACACTTTTTTCTGCAAGCGAAGCAACTCTTTCAAATTTCCTTGACATTTTATTTTAGTATGGTATATAATTATCGGTGAACACATATTCACTTTTTCAGAAGTGTTTTAAATTTTCTTTCAGGAGGCTTTATAATGGATACAAGATTCGCTATTACAGAGTACCATGATGCTGCCGAAGTTACAAGACAACTCGACAACCTCATAAAACAACCTATTTACACAATCAAGCCAGATGTTCTCAAAAAGTATGAAGAAGAATATTATGACAAGAAATGTGCAAAAAGTAAAGAAATGATTGAAGAAGCAAAACAGGTTATTCCCGGTGGTGTTCAACACAACCTTGCTTTCAACTATCCATTCCCTCTCGTTTTCACAAAAGCAGAAGGTATGAAACTTTATGACATTGATGGCAATGAATATTTTGACTTCCTTCAGGCAGGTGGCCCTACTGTTCTCGGTTCTAATCCTAAAGAGGTAAGAGACCAGGTTATTGAACTTCTTAATACTTGCGGACCTTCAACAGGTCTTTTCCACGAATTTGAATATAAATTAGCAAAGAAAATCTCTGACAGTGTTGAGTCTGTAGATATGTTCCGTATGCTCGGTTCAGGTACTGAAGCTTGTATGGCTGCAGTTCGTGTTGCAAGACTTGCTACAAAGAAAAAGAATATAGTTAAAATGGGTGGTGCTTACCACGGTTGGTCTGACCAGCTCGGTTACAGTATCCGTGTTCCCGGTTCGAAATTCACACAGGCTCATGGCGTTCCGCTCTATCTTTTTAAACATACACAGGAATTCTTCCCAAATGACCTCGACTCACTTGAAAGAGTTCTTCGCAAAAACCAATTAAAAGGCGGTACTGCTGCGGTATTTATGGAACCAATCGGTCCTGAAAGCGGTACAAGACCACTTGACAAAGACTTCAACCAAGGTGTTGAAAGACTTTGCCGTAAATATGGCGCACTTCTTATATTTGACGAAGTTGTTACAGGTTTCAGAATTGGTATGGCCGGCGCTCAGGGTTACTACGGTGTTTCACCTGACCTTACAATCTTTGGTAAGGTTATTGCCGGTGGTTATCCGGGTGCAGGCGGTATCGGTGGTAAGAAAGAATATATGAAATACCTCGGTGCAGGTCTTGACGCAAGCGGCGAAAAAGTTAAGAAAGCCTTTATGGGCGGTACAATGGCTGCTACTCCACTTTCTTGCGTTGCAGGTTACTACACACTTGAAGAAATCGACAGACAAAACGCTTGTCAGAAAGCTGGTCAGATGGGTGACAGACTTACAAAAGGTCTTCAGGAACTCATTAAGAAATACGACCTTCCTTTCGTTGCTTTCAACCAGGGTTCTGTTTGTCATATTGATACAGTTGGTACAATGCACTACTCAATCAATTGGTCTAAACCTTGGGAAATCCCGGGAGTTCTTTCAGCTACAAGCGAAAGAAAGAAAGAAATGCAACACATGGGTGCAGCATACATGGCAGAAGGTCTTGTTACTCTTGCAGGTAGCCGTCTTTACACAAACGCTCAGTACACACCTGAACTTATTGACGAAGCACTCGTAAGATTTGACAGAGTATTCCAGAATGTTGCTAAAAAAGAAGGCTAATAATTTAACACAATCTCTAAAGCACGGAAAATATCCGTGCTTTATTAGTAAGTAAAGGAGAAAATAATTATGGATATTCTCGAAGCAAAACAAATTGTTATTAAAGCTGGTCACGAATTATTAAAGGCGGGGCTTATTGTCCGTACATGGGGTAATATAAGTTGCAGAGTAAGTGACACACAATTCGTTATTACTCCAAGCGGCAGAGCTTATGAAGATTTAACTCCGGATGATATTGTTCTTGTTAATATTTCAGACCTTTCTTATGAAGGGGACGTTAAACCATCTTCTGAAAAAGGCATTCACGCATCTTGTTACGAATTAAGACCTGACTGTAATTTTGTAATTCACACACATCAGGCAAACGCTTCAATAGTAAGTGCATTAGGCTATGACATTAACTCACTCACAGAAGAGCATTCCCAGATTATTGGTAACGATGTTCCTTGTGCGGCTTATGGTCTTCCGGGAACAGGTAAATTAAGACAGGGCGTTATTGATGCACTCAATCGTTCAAAATCAAAAGCAATAATTTTAGCACACCATGGTGCTGTCTGCGTTGGTACTGACTACGATAATGCTTTTAAAGTCGCTTCTACCTTAGAAGATGTTTGCGAAAAATATATAGCAGACCGTTGCAGTGAAGTTTCAGGAAAAGCAATTGATACTCTTTTAAGCGTAAAAGATTATATTGCGGGTGTATTTACATCTGATTCAGGTTATAAAGCAGAAAAAGAATTTGCTCCGTTTGACAGTGAAAGAAACGGCGAAATAATGAACATTTTTGCAGAAAATAAAGAACCTGTTACAATCGATATTAAATCCGGCGCAAAAATCAGCGGTGGCGAAATTCCTGAAAGTGCTGATTTACACCTTGCTATTTATAAAAAGAGAGAAGATGTAAATTTCATTCACCACTCTCACAATGAATATGTTACAGCAATTTCAAAACAAGGCAAAAAAATGAAACCACTTCTTGACGACTTTGCTCAACTTATCGGCCCTACAGTAAAATGTGCAATTTTTGATACAAATTCAACATTGAAATCTGCTAAAAAGGTTACAAAGGCACTCGGTAATAAAAATGCAGTTCTTATTAAAGACAATGGTGCTATTTGCGTAGCAGGTACAAAATATGATGCAGAAGCAATAGAAATTGTTATGGATAAGGGTTGTAAAACATTAGTTGGTGCAAATCTTTACTCTGGTGTTAAAGCAATTAACGCAATTGAAGCAAATCTTATGAGAATAATTTATAAGATGAAGTACTCTAAAAAAGCCGGCAAATAATTCTAATTTCGGAATTATGGGTCTGCGATACCATTAAAATTAAATTTTGATAACAAAAAACTACATTCTTTCATTCAGGTTTTCGATAACCAATTTAATGATAGAATGTAGTCTTTTTATTATATTAAATTATAATCAAACACATAGTTTTCCATAATTCCGAATTACGAATTACGCATTCCGAATTAAATCACCTGTTTACTGTACTGCTTGCAGTGTAAGTACTTCTGAAATTCCCATTAACCGCACGTACTGTATAGCGGTATTCTTTACCGCTTTCTGCAGTTTTATCTGTGTAACTTGTTACACTTGATTTTACTGTAGTTAATACACCCCAACTGCTCCAAGCACCATCTGTCTTTTCCTGACGATAAACAACATAACTTGTAGCACCTGAAGATTTAGTCCATTTTACAGCTACTGCGTTTGTTGAACTTGATGCTGTAACTGTAGGTTGTGCAAGGTAAAGAAGTTTACCCGTTGAAGTGAAAGTACTCTTATAACTGTCACTGACTGCACGGACTGTGTACTTATAATAAGTACCGCTTACTACTTTAGTATCTGTCCATGAAGTTTTACCTTTTGCTGTGCCGCGGTTGCTCCATGATGTCCATGCTTTTGTTTTCGGATTATACTGTGAACGATAAACCGTGTAACCTTTTGCACCTTCTACTGCACTCCAACTTACTTTAATACCATTCTTTGCATTTGCTATTTTTGTTGTAGGTTCTGCAAGGAATAATATTCCCGAAGATGCAGTAAATGTACTTACTGATTTACCATTTATTGCTTTTACAGTATAACGATATGTTTTACCCGATTCTACGCTTGCATCTGTCCATGAAACAACATTGTTCGCCTTAGTACCCATATTCTTCCATGATGACCATTTGCCATTTACAAGTTCTGATTTATAAACGATGTAATTTTTTGCACCTGAAACCTTACTCCATTTAACAGTAATACCTGTTTTTGCATTTGTAATTTTTACTGTTGCTTCCGTAAGTCTTACAAGTGATGCAGATGCTGTATAAGTACTCTTTACTTTGTCATTAACCGCTCTGACGGTATATTTATAGATAACACCTGCTTTAACAGATTTATCTGTCCATGAAGTTTTAGTAGCGGCTGCTGTGCCCATATTCTTCCACGACGACCACTTTTTAGTTGTTGTGTTGTATTCTGAACGATAAACCGTATAACCTTTTG
>JAFSBS010000268.1 GCA_017437165.1 Clostridia bacterium | reverse complement strand
CTTAATAAAGATGCAAAGCTTTATATGGAAATCACTCTTAACAAGGGCAGAGGTTATGTTTCACAGGATAAGAACAAGGTTACTAATCAGGGCATAATCGGTACCATACCGGTAGATTCAATATTCTCACCGGTGCGCAAGGTGAACTATACAGTTGAAAACACTCGTGTAGGTCAGGTTACAGACTATGACAAGCTTACATTGGAAGTTTGGACTGACGGTACAATTACACCTAATGAAGCAATTTCTTTGGGTGCAAAAATTCTTAGTGAACACCTGAACTTGTTTATCGACCTTACAGATGAAGCAAGAAACACTGAAATTATGGTTGAAAAAGAAGATTCCAAGAAAGAAAAAGTTCGTGAAATGACTATTGAAGAGCTTGACCTTTCAGTTCGTTCTTACAACTGCTTGAAGCGTGCAGGTATCAATAATGTTGAAGACCTTACAAACAAGACAGAAGAAGATATGATGAAGGTTAGAAACCTTGGTAGAAAATCTCTTGAAGAAGTAAGAGAAAAGCTTCATGAACTTGAAATGGACTTTAAGGCTGAAGAAGATTAATTTTTAGATAGGAGGCGGCAACTACAATGGCAGTTCAGAGAAAATTGGGTAGACCAACTGACCAGCGTATTGCAATGCTAAGAAATCTTACAACATCTTTGCTTGAAAACGGTAAAATTGAAACAACTGTTACTCGTGCAAAGGAAGTAAGAAGCACAGCAGAAAAAATGATTACGCTTGGTAAAACAAATACATTACACACTCGCAGACAGGCTATGAGCTATATTACTAAGGAAGATGTAGTTAAGAAGGTATTTGACGAAATCGCTCCAAAGTATGCTGACAGAAACGGTGGTTATACAAGAATCATCAAAATCGGCCCTCGTCGTGGTGACGCTGCAGAAATGTGTATTATTGAATTGGTTTAATACATTAATTAAAGACCGACTGAAATTTCAGTCGGTCTTTTTACGTGGTTTGCAAAATCTTAATAACCTCTTGGTGTAAATGCGGAAGCTATTTCTGTATATGCGCTGTGTGTGGACTGACCAAGATAGGGCAGTCTTTTTTCGGCAAGTTCGGGAAGTGAATCTGTGTTGCCGTTAAGGTAATCGTTAATGCGCATTATAGCAGTTTTTATTCTTTCAATTGCCGCACCGTATCTGCCGTCTACGATTTCAAAGCCAAAGGGTTTGTAAGATTTATGCCACAATTTGTAGTGCAATTCCTTTAACTTTGAATAATCTTCCGGTAATTTTGCAAGTGAATTATCAGCTAAATCCTTTAATGCGGATTTGTTGTTGTATTCCTTGTGCAATATAATTGTGACATCTGTTTTTTCGTAACAGATTTTACATATTGTAGCTACATATTCAAAGTGTTGTTTGAACATACCTTCTTTTTTCGAAAGTTCTTTATATTCCTCGTAAAGTTTTTTGTAATTTGAAGAAATTTCTTCGTTTAGCATATCGTAATCCACAATACCGCAGATAATGTCATTGTATAATATTTGCTTTACACAAACGGAGGGCTTTGTGCGTGAAAAACATCCTACAGGATAGAGTGCGTCCGAAAGTTTTTCAAAGGCGTT
>JAFSBS010000267.1 GCA_017437165.1 Clostridia bacterium | reverse complement strand
GACCTGAGGCATAATTAACCTCACCAACATATATTCTGCCGCCTAAAAAGGTGCCTGTTGCAATAATTACCGCCTTTGCTTCGTACTTCTTGTCACCAGCAAAAACTAATTTTCTGTTTCCTTCATTTATAATGCCGGTAACCTTTTCCATTTCAACTTCTGCACCCATAGCTAAAACCTGGTCAAGAAGCTTATCAGCAAATTCGTTACCTGTCATTTCCGGAATACCCGGATAATTTTCAATTTTTGGTGAAAATGTTACCTGACCTCCGAATGTACTTTTTTCTATAACAAGAACACTTTTACCTGCTCTTAATGCATAAAGTGCCGCAGTAAGTCCCGCAGGACCTGCACCAATTATGATAATATCTTTCATAATAAAATCACCTTTGTTTTAAAAAGGGGCTGTCTGGCAGCCCCCTTTTATTTTTATTACATATTTTCAATAAACTCTTTAACTGCCGGTAAATCGGAAATAACTGTTGCCTCGTCACCATTATAGACTACAAGTGATGGCGCTTGTTTTAAACCGAGTTTTTTAGC
Source organism: Clostridia bacterium (assembly GCA_017437165.1). Taxonomy (GTDB): domain Bacteria; phylum Bacillota; class Clostridia; order Oscillospirales; family Acutalibacteraceae; genus DTU089. Next base: position 999 of record JAFSBS010000267.1, on the reverse strand, counting down.
AATTTCTACATTATCTTCAACAAAGAGTTTTTCGTAAGAAATACCTTTTTGTTCAAGAAGTTGAGCAGCAATTTTACATTTAGGGCAAGTTTTTGTTGCGAAAAGTGTAAATGTTGCATCAGCTACTGCAACAGCAGTTTTTGTTTCTTTTTCAGGACAACAATGAGCGTGGTCAACTGTTCTTTCTGCTTTGTCGTAACTTGAGTGAATAATATCGTAAACTCTTCTGTCTTTGAACTCCTGTGCTTTACCATCGTTGAAGTTCTGAACAGGACGATAATAACCTGTAATACGACTATAAACTTCTGTTGCTTCGCCACAATCAGGGCAAGTGTAAACTTCACCCGGAATGTAACCGTGGTTACAGCAAACTGTATATGTTGGTGAAATTGAGTAGTATGGAAGTCTGTAGTTATCTGCAATTTTCTTAACAAGATTTGCAGCAGCCTTCCAGTCAGGAAGCTTTTCACCTAAGAATGCGTGGAATACTGTACCTGATGTGTAAAGAGTATGAAGTTCATCCTGTGCATCAAGTGCTTCAAAGATATCTGCTGTGTAACCAACAGGTAAGTGTGAAGAGTTTGTATAGTATGGTGTACCATTTTCGTTTGCAGTGATAATTGCAGGATATTTTGCTTTATCGTGTTTTGCAAAACGATATGTTGTACTTTCAGCAGGAGTTGCTTCTAAGTTGTAAAGGTCACCGTATTCTTCCTGATAGTCAGAAAGTCTTTCTCTCATGTGATTAAGAACATCTTTAGCGAAATCCTGTGTTTCTTTTGTTGTCATATCTTTACGAAGCCATTTTGCGTTAAGACCTACTTCGTTCATACCGATAAGACCAATTGTTGAGAAGTGGTTTGTAAATGTACCGAGATAACGTTTTGTATAAGGGTAAAGACCTTCATCAAGAAGTTTTGTAATAATACCTCTCTTAACCTTAAGTGAACGAGCAGAAATGTCCATCATCTTGTCAAGACGAGCATAGAAATCTGCTTC
>JAFSBS010000266.1 GCA_017437165.1 Clostridia bacterium | reverse complement strand
CTGCAGGTCGCGTTAAAATTATTCTGTTAACCTCTTTTGCTCTGAAAGCATTTACCGCCATAGCAACCGCAAGATAAGTTTTGCCCGTACCCGCAGGACCTACACCCAACACAATAGTATTTTCTTTTATTGATTCAACATACTTTTTCTGCCCTAAAGTTTTAGGTTTAACAGGTTTGCCTTTACTTGTAATACAGATACAGTCATTTGACATCGTAGAGAGTTTGTCCTCATTGCCGTCACCAACAAGCGAAATTACATAACGAACATTTTGTTCGTTAAGCACTTCGCCACGGTTTATAAGCATTAAAAGACCATTTATGGCTTTGACGCCTTTAGCAACATCCTCTGCATTGCCTGTGACTTTTATATCTGAACCGCGGCTATGAATTTTAACGTCAAAAGTCTTTTCTATAAGTGTTATATTTTCATCAAAACTACCGAAAAGACTTACCGCCTGTTCCATTCTGTCAACATTTATAATCTGTTCAAACATCTTTTACTCCACTAAATATATAATACCATAATTACACAAGTATCATTATACCACATTTTTTGTAAATGTCCACTAAAATTTTCAAAAATTTTTGTGAAAAGGTATTAGTTTTTTTCTTTTTATTCTACAAATATCTCTTTCTCTTCTGCGATATTCTCTTTTGCAACAACTTGGCATTTAACCTCTACCTTATCTTCTGTCGAATTCTTTGTATAGCTGATTTTGGATATCTCGCATTCATCTTTAAAGTTCTTGCGTTTTTCATTAACACAATTCAAAAGTGATAAAAATGCTGATTGATTTTCTGTGAATTCTATTTCCGTTTTCTGAAACTCACCAAGAAATTCCCACTTTACACCAAACGGCAACTCACCCGAAGTACTTTTCAACAAGTTTTCGCCCTTGTAAAGTTTCTCGCCTTTACACTTCAAAAACAACGGTATTTCACCACCTAATGCATACAAGTAGTATTTATACCCTGAAGATTTCAAAACATCTCCGCTACTTTTTGTATCACATTCACCATACACATCTGTAATTGTTTTTGCAAAGACTTTACCTGATGCGTGAGTAGTTTTTTCGCTACCATCGCTGTTAAGGGTCACACCCGAAATGAGCAAATCTCCTCTTACTACAACATCACCCTCTTTCACGATGTTAGTCCCTTTATGACCTTCAACAAGTACAATCTGTCCATCTTTTCCGGCTACAATATTCATTGGTGTTTTATCATCTTCCATTTCAGGTTTTTCACTGTTTTCTTTTACTTCCAACACTGCTTTTGTACCAAAAATATTTATAGATACCCATGATAAATCTTTATATTCATCAAGCAACTCATTTTGTACTGCTATTGTATCAATTTTTGATTTTAAAACACCTATTCTGACACCATTATTGTTAAGACTCTCCATTAAAACTTCGCTTTTAATCCTCGTGTTACCTGAAACTTCTATATTCCAGAGCATACAAGAGGACATCGCAAGAAAAAGTACAACAAGCGAAATTCCTACTAAAACCCCAACCCTTGCGCGATTGTTTTTTACAAAAAACGGAAAACCGCGTTTTCTTATTATTTTAACTTTCATTCCGGAATTCCTTGCAGATTTCTTTATGTTTTTATACGCTTTTATAGATGTACAGGCCTTCACCTTTACACCATCATTTTGTACTTGCCAGAGCGTAATTCCATTGACTGTACAAAGATTTAAAAACCTTTCAGGGAACCCACCCTTTGCTTCAAATTCCACAAAACCAAGAATAAGTCTTAATAAATTTATTATCATATCAATCACCTAATTCATAAACTCAACTGAAACAATTTCGCCTTTTAAATCTACCTGTTCATAAATATATGAATCAATAACAAGATTTCGCCCTGTTACTTTCAGCATAATTTTTCCTAAATCAAGTTTCAGATAATCTTCGTTATAATCCACAACACCTTTGCAACCATCAATGATTATCTGCTTATTTCCAAAAAGTTCTATATTGCCTTTTACAATATCTTCTTTTGACGGTTTTAATTTCATAACTGCACCTACCAGTATATTTTTGTTATATTTTTATGCAATTCTCTCATAAAATATATTAGTCATAGCGAGAAATGAGTGGTGATGATTCTGAAAATTTATTTCAAAAAGGCAGTTACACATTTGCCTAAAATATTATGCACATTTCTTTTAGTTACATTTATCCTTTTAAATCCCAAAAGTGCAAGTGACGGAATAAAAAACGGAATCACTCTTTTACTTTCAACAGTCATTCCCTCGTTATTTCCATTTCTGGTTATTGCATCTTACATAGCATCTTCGGACTCTTTCAGAATTCTTTCAAAATTTTTTAAAAAATTTACTTTTCTTATTTTCAAAATAAGTCCTGACGGATTTATCCCCGTAATTATGGGGCTTATTGGAGGTTACCCCATTGGTGCTAAAATCACCGCCGATTTATATAAATCAGGAAGACTTACACAAAACGAAGCAGAAAGACTTATGTATTTTACTGTCAATTCCGGTCCCGCTTTTACAATAACTGCAGTAGGTCTCTCTATGCTCAACAATTACTACTCCGGGTTAATTCTCTACCTTTCAAATGTTTTAACCGCGCTTACTATGGGGTTTCTTTGCAGATTTTTAAGCGATAACACCCACAATGAACTGCAAAAAACGATAAAAAAAGATAAAAGTTATGCTTTTATAAATTCGGTTTCATCCGGTTCAAATGCAATTATAAATATTTCCGCGTGGGTACTTACTTTCGCCTGTCTTTCAGGCATCATAGAAAGTTTTAATTTTAACCGGAATATAGAACTTTTTTTAAATTCAATTCTCGAAGTAACCAATGGTTGTAAAATTTGCTCGGGTAAAACTTCTTTACCCTTGATCTCTGCAATTTTAGGTTTTGGCGGACTTTCTGTAATCTGTCAGGTTTCACCATACTTTTCTGCTTGTAAAGTAAAATTCAGAAATTTTTTAGTTTCCCGAATTTTAAACGCTTCTCTTTGTGCTTTTTTTACTTCCGGACTTCTTAAAATTTTCCCTGTGGCAGAAGAAACTGTAATTATTTATTCACACAAAACAACCGCTATCGGCATAACTTACACTATGGGAGCAACGGCGATTTTAATAATAATGTGCATCTTTTTCATTTTACAGGTTGATAACCGTAAAAAAGTATGTTAATATGTATTCATATTGAATTCAGAGTGAGTGTGTTTAAAATGAAAAGCATTTTCAGAAAAGATATTGACCCACAATGTGCATATTGTGAACACGGTACTGTTACTGCAAATAAAGATACCGTTATCTGCAAAAAACAGGGTGCTGTTATGCAATCTTTTTCAAAATGTAAAAGGTTTAAATATGACCCACTGAAAAGAGAACCTAAAGTTGTCTCTTTAACAAAATCATTTACAAAAGAAGATTTTTCACTGTAAATTAAAGACCGTTTTACAAGCGGTCTTTTTTCTTTTTGGTAATTTTTGTAATTTCTCACAAAATATGTCGATTATTGTTAAGGAAATTCTAATGAAGAAAATTTAAAAACACACTTGAAAAGATTTCAATTTATAGGTAGAATAATATATAGTGATTGTCCACTCACTTCAGAGGCATCACTATGGAAAAGAAAATGCATTTCACTTACAGTATTTTCGTGAAACAAAATTTTGGAGGTTTTATATCGTGTCAGAAGCATTTGGTGTACTTAATACAATTCCTGTAGGTCCTTTAGGAATTATTGCCCTTCCGGGTTGCGAAGAACTCGCACAAAAAATTGACGGTTATATTGCTAATTGGCGTGAAGAAAGAGATAGTGAACACAAAAGCACAATCGCTTTCTATGGTTACCAGAGAGAAAGTTATATTATTAAAACCGCTTTTAACCGTTTCGGTTCAGGTGAAGGTAAATGTGTTATTCAAGAAACTGTAAGAGGTTACGACATTTACATCATTTGCGACTGCTTCAACCACGGTGTTACTTATAAAATGTACGGTAAAGAAGTTCCGTATTCACCAGACGACCACTTTGCAAATCTTAAAAGAGCAATTGCTGCTGTTGAAGGTAAAGCAAGAAGAGTTAATGTTATTATGCCTATGCTCTATGAGGGCAGACAACACAAACGCTCAAGCCGTGAATCACTTGACTGCGCTCTCGCTTTACAAGAACTCTGCCTCAATATGAACGTTGAAAACATCATCACTTTCGATGCTCACGATCCGAGAGTCCAGAACGCTATTCCGCTTAAAGGCTTTGAAGATGTTGCTCCTACATATCAGATGATCAAAGCTTTGACAAAGAACTTTAAAGATATTAAAATTGACCCTGAAAACCTTATGGTTATTTCACCTGATGAGGGTGGTATGGGCAGATGTATTTACTACTCAACTGTTTTAGGTGTTGACCTTGGTATGTTCTACAAACGCCGTGACTATTCAAGAATTGTTGATGGCAGAAACCCTATTTTAGCTCACGAATTCTTAGGTGATAACGTTGAAGGTAAAGATTGTCTTATTATTGATGATATGATTTCTTCAGGTGACTCAATGATTGAGGTTGCTACAAAGTTAAAAGAATTAAAAGCAAACAGAATTTTCGTTTCAACTTGCTTCGGTCTTTTCTGCAACGGACTTGAAAACTTTGACGAGGCTTATGATAAAGGTCTTATTGATGGTGTATTCACAACAAACCTCGTTTACAGAATGCCTGAATTATTAGAAAGAGAATGGTACTTTGAAGTTGATATGAGTAAGTATTGCTCGCTCATTATTGATACATTGAATCACGATCGTTCTGTAAGTGTTCTTCTTAACCCTGTTGACAAAATTCAGAAACGTCTTAAAGAGCATAAAGAAGCACAAGCAAAAGATTAACTTTCACTCTTCTCTAAATAATTGAAAACAACTGTTAATGTCAATAGTTATAATGTTTAAAAAGCATTATAACTATTGACTTTTTTTCTTTATTATAGTATTATTTTATTTGGTATCTAATACTCAATTTATCAACAAATTTATTTATGGGGGTCTTAACCTATGATTAAACAAAGAAAAATTGCAAAATATGTGCTTTTGCAAATCGTAACTTTTGGCATTTATGGTCTTTTCTTCTGGTCCGACTGGACTGAAGACCTCAACAAAATGTGCGAAGATGATGATAAAGAAAGTGCAAACTACATACTTGTATTTCTTCTTGATATATTCAGTTTCGGCATTTACTCTTTTGTCTGGAACTATGGACAATCAGAAAGAATGTACAGAATTGCTCCTAAATATGGAATCCAATTAAAACATGGTGGCTCTTACATTCTTCTTTTAAGAACAATTCTTTTCTTCTTACCTGTTGTAGGTTCAGTTGAAAAAATCAAGTTATTTAACACCCTTGCTGTTGCTTATAACGCTTCTCTTTCTGAAGAAGAAATTCTTGCAGCCGAAGCAGCAGAACAAGAACAAAAGAAATCTAAAAAAGAAATCAAAGCAGAAAAGAAACAAGCAAAAAAAGAAGAAAAAGCAAACAATAAAATTCAAAAGAAAGAGAAAAAATCTAAAAAAGCTCCTGTAGAAGATATTATTGTTCCAACAGAAGCAGGCATTTTACCTGGTATTACAGAAGACAAACTTCCTGATATCACAACTATTGCTACACCGGCAGAAGTTACTGACGAATCAGTAGAAGAAATCAAAGAAGAAACCCCTGTTGACTCTTTCCAGGCTCCTGTATTTGAAACAGTAGAGCCGGCAACTAACGAAACAGTAAAAGAAGAACCTGTTTTCGAAGTTCCTGCAGTTGACGAACTCGTACTTGATATTCCGATAATTGAAGAACCAATTGCTGAAATCAAGGCAGAACCTGATACACAAGAAGCAGAAATTGAATTCTCTGAACCTGTTTATGAAATTGCAGATATTGAAATTCCTGATATTACATTTGCAGAAGATGTTACTTATACAGAACCTGTTGAAGAAGTAACCTTCGCTGAACCTGCTGCCTACGAAGTTTCAACTGAAATTGCTGATATCACTTTTGTTGATGATGAGAATTTAGTTTCCCCTGCAAAAGAAGATGTTTTAAAGCAAGCGGCTAAAACAGTTGGTACAAAAAGAACTGTAAAAGAAAAAGTTTCAGAAGAAATAGCAGAAGACGAACCGGTTGCTAAAAAAGCTACAAAGTCTGCAAGTGACAAAGCTACTAAATCTACTAAAGAAAAGAAGGAAACTGCTAAAAAGGCTACAAAGTCTGCAAGTGACAAAGCTACTAAATCAACAGCTAAAAAAGAAACAAAGCCAAAGACAACAAAAACAAAGAAAGATGCTGAAGAAAAAGTAGTAGAAGAAGTTAAATTTGAAGATTTGACTTTCGGCGAAGTTACTTTTGAAGAAGTTGACCTTGGTGCAGATATTTTAAGCGAGATTGAAGAAATCAGCAAATCAAAGAAATAAGCATTTTACATAAGCCTTCCCATTTCTCATTTTGGGAAGGCTTTATAAAAAGAAGGTATTTTTTCTATGCAAAAACAACTCAAATTTAAAGATGGTAAATT
>JAFSBS010000265.1 GCA_017437165.1 Clostridia bacterium | reverse complement strand
ACCTTACAAGCACGGTTATCAAAAACACTTGTTTCGCCGAGTTTCATAATGTACTCGTCAATTGGTTTCTCTACACCAAGTACTTCCAGAGGATATTGCCCGAGCATTTGTCGCGCAACACCTTCATTCACTGTTACACTACCTATATTATCTGACATTTCATAAACTGTATCTGCAGTTGCTAATGCGTTGTTTTCCTTGTACTTTTTAATCGCAAAAGTAATAGCAAAAAGAATTGCCGATACTGCAATAACTGCAACTAACACAGTAATTATTTTCTTCATAATAATCACTCTCCTGTATAGAGTTTACTATACAATCAACGAGCTTTTTTGTCAAGTTACAAGAATTTTCCTATTATTTTGAAACCATGTTAAGATACTTTTCTTTAGTCGCAATTCCACCACGAATGTGCCTTTCTTCCTTATTCTTTTCAAGCACCCGCCTCACTTCATTATACAACGCAGGATTGATTTTTCTGAGTCTCACAGTTACATCTGTATGCACAGTTGATTTTGAAATGCCGAATTTTTTGCCGGTGGCTCTTACTGTTGAATTTGTTTCTGCTATATATTTACCAAGTTCTACCGCTCTTTCTTCATATTGAACATTGAATTTATCATTATAATACGCCATAACGCACCCCCGAAATCACTTATTTAAAATTTATGCTTTTACTAAAAAACTTATTACACAAAGGAAAAATTTATTTACATAAATTTTAAATAGTACTTCGTGAAGAGAAACCATATTTCTTAATATTTTCATCAATCATCTTCGCAAAGTCTTTCTCAAGATACAAACTGATTCTTGTTTTGTCTTCACCAATCACACTCTCACTACCTTGTATTAGCGACTAATTTTCTATTTTGGCCAAATTATTTTTAAAAAATGCCCTCACTTATTAGCGACTTTTTTGAAAATAACACCCACCTTCGTGAGTGTTATTTCCAAAATTCTACAACATTTCCTTCAACTTTCCTCTACAAAGAAAAGAAACACCGAGAGCAAGGTTCATTCACTTTGCTCTCGGTGTTAAGGCTTTTATTTTTGGTTTTATGAGCTGAACCAAGGCGAAATTTTGCACTACATCAAATCAACATATATCTTCTAAACAGAATAATTTTTCCTGTTTAATTTCTTTCGATGGGCTTTTTGTTAATTCTTTGTGTTATTATTTTCGTATTGATATTACTTTATTTCAATTCCCCCACAACAAAAGGAATTCCTCTTTCATTTGCATATTTTTCAGCATAACTTCCTACTGGTGTGTGGATGGTAAGGTTTATGCAGTCGGAAAAAGCGTCTTCACCAATATTAGTAACAGTGTCAGGAATATAAATTGTTTTAAGGTTAAAGCAACCATAAAACATTCTTTTGCGTATACTTGTTATATTATCAGGTAATACAATGCTTTCTAAATTGTAACAACAGAAAAAAGCAGCGCAACCTATACTGGTTACATTATGTGGTATTGTAATTGCTGTGAGATTTGAACAATATGCAAATGCAGTATCTTCTACATTTACTACAGTTTTTGGAATAGTGACTGTTTTTATATTTTTGTTGCCAAAAAAAGCATTATCGCTAATTATTTTCACATTTTCAGGAATGGTTAAATTTTCTTCGGTGCCAAAGTAACCGTATAAAACATCCCGAATAATTACAAAATCATCATTATCAGTAAGTTTTTTACAACCAATAAAAGCACCGCTTCTTATCGTAGTTATGTTATTAGAAATTTTTATTTCTTTAAGATTACAGCATCTGTAAAAAGCCCATGTTCCTATGGTTTTCACGCTATCTGGAATAACTATCTCTGTTAAATTTGTACAAGAGCGGAATGCACCATCATCTATCCATTTTATTCCGTCAGGAAGAATCACTTTTTCTATTTTTTCCCTTGATTCTCTTGCGTCATTCCTTATATTTGATGCATCAGGTGAAAAAGCATAATCACCAACGGCAATTACTTTATATTTTCCGATTTTTTCGGGAACAACTACTTCTGTGTCCGGCCCTTTATAACCCGTTATTACAGCTTCGTCATCGTAAACAGAAAATATGTAAATCTTCTTCCAATCAGCAAGAGTACGCTTTTTTAAACCAAGCTCTTTATCAGATTTATCATTTTCGTAGGCTTCCTGTTGTTCTTCTGAATATTTTTGGTTTATATAATTTAAAATAAGCGTTTTTAATTCTAGGTTTTCTTCAACTTTTTTCAAGTATTTTTTCAAATAATCAAGGTCAAGTTTTTCACATAAACCAAGCAATTT
>JAFSBS010000264.1 GCA_017437165.1 Clostridia bacterium | reverse complement strand
TTCTTACATGGTGAAATAGGTTCAGGTTTTGACTTGCCACCTAAAAATTGCCCTGATTGTGGTGAACCGCTTGTAAGAGATGGTCACGAAATTCCATTTGAAACATTCTTGGGCTTCTTTGGTGATAAATCACCCGATATTGACCTTAACTTTGCAGGTGAATATCAGAGCCAATCACACAGATTTACAGAAGAATTATTCGGTAAATCGCACGTGTTCAAAGCAGGTACTATTTCAGGTGTTGCTGAAAAAACCGCTTATGGTTATGTAAAAAAATATCTCGATGAGCGTGGACTTACATACACAAAAGCCGAGATTGACCGTCTTACATTAGGTTGTACAGGTGTTAAGAGAACAACAGGACAGCATCCCGGCGGTATGGTTGTTGTTCCTAATATTTATGATGTTGAAGACTTCACACCGGTTCAGCATCCTGCGGAAGATGGTTCAAAAGGTATTATTACAACTCACTTTGATTTTAACTCAATGCATGATACACTTTTGAAGCTTGATGAACTCGGACACGATGTTCCTACAATTTACAAACATTTATATGATCTCACAGGTGTCGATGTTATGGAGATTGATATAAGTGACAGAAAACTTTATGAACTCTGCACTTCTCCTGAACCTTTAGGGGTTACCGAAGAAGATATAATGTGGCCCACAGGTACACTTTCAATTCCTGAAATGGGTACTGATTTTACAAAAGGAATGCTTTTAGAAGCAAAACCCCAGACTTTTGCCGATTTAATTCAGATTGCGGGTCTTTCACATGGTACTGATGTGTGGCTTGGTAATGCACAGGAACTCATTAAAGCGGGTACTTGTACAATTTCTGAAGTTATAGGTACTCGTGACAGTATTATGGTTTATTTAATGCACTGTGGTCTTGAACCTAAAGATGCGTTTAATATAATGGAAACAGTACGTAAAAAGAACAAATACTTAACACCGGAAATGAAAGAGATAATGAAATCTCATAATGTTCCGCAGTGGTATATTGAGTCTTGTGATAAAATTCAGTATATGTTCCCTAAAGCCCACGCTGCGGCATATATTATTGCATCATTAAGACTCGCTTGGTTTAAGGTTTATTATAAACTTGAATACTATTGTGCATACCTTACTGTTCGTGGTGGTGATGTTGATGCGGAGTCAATGTCAAAAGGTAAAGATGCAGTTAAACTTCTTTTAAAATCAATAGAAGCAAAAGTAAAAGAAGGTACAGCTTCTAATGTTGAAAAAGACAGGCAAACAATTATGATGATTGTTCACGAGGCAATGGCTCGCGGTGTTGAGTTTTTACCTATTGATATTTATAAATCTACAGCTCATTCTTATGTACCTGAAAACGGAAAAATAAGAATGCCGTTCTCTGCATTACCTGGTGTAGGTGATGCTGCTGCCGAAGCACTTGCAAATGCAAGAAATGATGGTGGACCTGAATTTTCTTCAATTGAAGATTTTGAAGAACGTGCAAGAGCGGGTAAATCTACTATTGAAATTTTAAGAAAATGTGGTGCTTTCGGTGATTTACCTGAAAGCGACCAGATGTCCTTGTTTTAAATAGTAAAAAATTTTGATAAATATATAGGAGTGTGTTTATTATGGCAATCGGTTCTATGATAGCAGGTGGAATAGGTATTGCAGCAGCTGCCGGTGTAGGTGTTAGTATGCTTCGTGCTGCTACAACTTATAAAGCAAAACCTGTAAAAGATGCTGACGGTTATCCTGTTGAAAATGCAGATGTTGAAAGATATATAAATAATCTTTCAAAAGCAATTCAAATCCCTACAATCTCAAATTTTAATGATGATTTGGTTGATTGGTCAAAATTTGATGAATTCCACGCATTTTTAGAAGAAGCGTACCCACTTATCCATTCAAAACTTGAAAAGACAATTATTTCAAAGAAGAGCCTTGTGTTCCATTGGAAGAGCGCTCATCCTGAAAAAGAGCCTATTTGTATGCTTGCTCACCAGGATGTTGTACC
>JAFSBS010000028.1 GCA_017437165.1 Clostridia bacterium | reverse complement strand
CTATAAGTAAAGTCAGCGTCTATAACTCTTCCTGTTGCTGAATCTACTGTAAGAATAACTTTACCCTCATCAAGAACAACTTTTTCTACTTCATATTGGTTATTCTGATTGAATGTAGGAAGATTAAAAATCTTTCCGTAAGGTAAGTTTTCTCTTTCAGTTGCTTCATAAGTTGTTGCGGGATATGGATTTTTTTCATCGTAGGTATATTTATCCATTGTCATTGTGATAATAAATTTACCATCTTTTGATGAGTCTAATTTAATATCTTTTATATCTTCAAAATCCAATCTGCAAGTATTACTCAATGACATAACAGGGAAATATGTGTAATGACTCTTACTGCCTTTATCAACTGTTTTTGTTACTACATCCGGCTCGTAAGTTGACTCTGCGTCATCTAACATTGCTTTATATTCTTCGTCAGATGCTACTAACTTCCAAGTTTTTTCAGTTCTTTTATAATAACTGCGAATTTCTTCATAGTTTGCATTTATATCCGGATAAAGCGGAATTTTTGGAGCACCTGTTACTGCAATTCTTGCATCTGTACATTGACTTGTAACCGTTCTGTCAAAACCCGGGAATGTGATTTTTACTGTATTGATTTCATTTTTGAAGTAATTAAAAATTTCCTCATCTGTTGCGCCCATTTCAAGACCACTTGCTATTCTCAAGGCACGTCTTGCATCCTCTGTAGTAACTTTTCCGTCACCTGTCAAATCATAGTTAACATTTGCTTCAGGTTCATCGAGTCTGGCAGCAATTCTTAAAAATTTCTTTGCTTCATCTACAGTAACTTTATTGTCACCATTAAGGTCCCCACGATTAAGTTGAGACGAAAATATTTCGGTGTATTCCTTTGTAAGATTAGCATTTGCTTCTTCAGAACTGTCCGCTGCAAAAGCATTCACAGAAAATGCAGTCATTAAAAGACAAACAGTTAAAAGTAAACTTAATACTTTTTTCATAAATATCATCCTTTCTTATTTAAACGCCGCTTTTATAAACTTCAAAGTCTGTTCTATTATAAAATCATCTTTGTTTTCAATATCTTCACCTACATAAACTTTAAACCGTTCTTTGTAGTAATCACAAGAAATTGTAAATTGTAACATCATAAAGATATTATCAAGTAAAAGTGCAAAGAACTTCGGGTCAATATCTTTTCTTACATCGCCCGACTCTTGTGCTTTCTTAATAACTTCTGTATATACTTTTGCAGATATTGACTCAACTCTTTGCGCTAAAACTCTTGAAAACTCTGTGTTGTTCCCCGTTGTAATTGCACAGTAAAGTTTTATTAACTGCGGATGTTTTCGGGAGAATTTTAAAAGTTCTTTTAAAACACTTTCTGCTTTCACTATAACATCTTCACCTGAAGATAAATGGTGAAGTAAAAGTTCTTCAAGTAATGAAAGATTTTCTTTTACTACCATTGCAAAAAGTTCATCTTTATTTTCAAAATATTTATACACCGAGCCAACACTTATTTCTGCCCTTTTTGCTATTTGCTGAATTGATGTATTTTCAAAACCGTAAGTAGCAAATTCATCTGTCGCAGCATCTAAAACTCTCTTTCTTTTTGCTTCGGGAATTTTATCGAATGCTTCTTTGTGAAATTGCATTTCCTGAGAATCCATTTTTTGCTCCTTTGTATTTTCGGATATACGCATAGTAACACTATTATAGAATTTTATCATTTTTGATTAAAAAAAGCAATAAATTAACGCAAATATGCATTCCAAAAATATTCTCAATTTTTTGTTAAGTGTGACTACAACTGATGGAATAAAAACCGATTTCCACCTGAAATTCCCCTATTTTTCTACAAATAAATACCATTATTTCAAGAATTTTTTTACAAGTTTGTTAATTCTTTATAAATTAGTAAAAAATCTTGAAATGTATATTGTATTATGATATAATTCGTGTATATATCGTCAAAAAATCTTTTATATGTAAAATAGTTTTAGGAGGTTAATTATGAAACGTTCTCTTTCTATGAGAGCTATCTCAATTATTCTTGCTGTAATGGTTATTTTCAGTACTTTTGCAGT
>JAFSBS010000263.1 GCA_017437165.1 Clostridia bacterium | reverse complement strand
CATCGTCTTCAATTTCAACCCCTGCCCCAATAAGCGGTGAATCAGCTTTAAGCATAAAGCTATTTATATCAGAAGAATTTTCACCTGTAAAACCCGGGTCAATATTCAATGAATCAGGGTCAACAAGTGGTGACATTGCATTATAATAACAGTTATTGTCATAATCATTACCTCTCACGTCAAACGGGTCGAAATCGTAAGCAAAATGGTGACCATCTTCAAGAACAAATATATTATTTGCAACGTATGAGTTATACATATTTTTTAATTGAAAATCAGCGCAGTTTATAATTGTGTTGTTATAAAAACTAAATTCATGTTCACCGCAACTACCTACTGCAGTTGTTGAACGACCTTTGTTGTCGTTTACAGAAAGACAGTAACGCACTGTGTTTCCGTGATGACCGCTATAATTAGGGTTATTACACATAAAACGAACATTATCGTGAGAATAAATATACTGATAAGTGCAGTTGTTTGTGTGAGAGTCAAAGTCAACTGCCATGCCGTCACCAAAGTTTTTCTGACCTGCTATTTCACAGTATTGAATAGTACTGTTTTCGCTACCCCAGAACCACATTGCCGCAGTGAAATATTCAATTTCGCCGAATTCGTCAATGCCCTCGCCCTGACAACAGTTTATTGCACGGCAATTTGTAACCAAAGCACCATCGCACATACCAACTATTACTGCTTCGGCATCCATCTCGTGAAAATAGCAATTTTCAATGAGTAAGCCCTCGTTATAAACAGGGTCAATTTCTTCTTCAGTTTCACACCAAGGGAGTTGCTGGTCATTCCACGAACCCCAAATCATAAAACCGTTAGCACAGTTATACACTTCACAGTTTCTTATTGTAAGGTTATTCACAGCATATCTTGACCTTGCAGGAAGACCTTTAACCATAACTGCCGCTCTACCAACTGCCGCACCGTTTGTGTTATCGTCACGGCTATGAACCTTGTAATTCTGCATATCTTCAAAATAAACATTATCAATAATAATACCTTCAGAAGTCTGATTTAATGTATCAATCCAGATACCGCCACCATTAGGTGCTTTAATATGTAAATCTGAAATTGTTACATAAGAACAGTCAAAAAGACGAAAAACCTCTGTTTTTTCATCTGTTTTTAAAATTGCTCTTTCGCCTTCACCATAAGAAGATATAACAACAGGATTTTCTTTTGTACCATTACAGGTTAGCAATACAGCGCACTCGTATTCACCACCATTTTTAAATAAAAAGTGTGTACCCGGACCTATCTCAAGGTTTTTAAGTCCATCAATTGTTTTTATAGGGTTATTTATATCTGTACCGCTATTTCTGTCATCACCATTCATAGCATCAAAATAGTAATAATTTTTAGAATTTTCTAATGCAAAAGCAGAAACACTTATACTACTTAAAACAATAATAAGTGCAATTACTAAACATAAAATTTTATTTAATTTCTTCATAGCTCGACTATCCCCTTATGGTAATATATTCCCTGCAGAACGGTAAATTTCGTACCATTCTTCACGGGTGATTTTTATTTCAGTTGCTTTAAGGCAATCTTTAAGCCTTGTTAAATTTGTAGTACCTGTAACAGGTTGCATTTTTGCAGGGTGACGAAGTATCCACGAAAAAGCTACAGTAGTTTTTGAAACACCATATTTTTCACCGATTTTCAAGAGTGTTTCATTAAGCTCAGGGAATTTTTCGTTGTCTATAAAACAACCTTTGAAAAATCCGTGTTGCATTGGTGACCACGGTTGAATTGTAATATTATTAAGTCTGCAATATTCTATATTCCCCGCATCTCTGTTTACACCTGCGTCATTCTGCATATTCACATTCACACCAAAATCAATCATAGGTGTGTGCATAACACCAAACTGCAATTGATTTGCACAAATCGGAACATTTAAAGAATTTTGCAAAAGTGCCATCTGATGAGGATTTTGATTTGAAACACCAAAATAACGGACTTTACCAGAGGTTTTTAAATAATCAAATGCCCTTGCTACTTCCTGGGGCTCCATAAGAGCATCTGGTCTGTGGAGAAGTAAAACATCTATGTAATCTGTACCAAGTCTTCTGAGGCTTCCATCAACAGAATTTATAATGTGGTCGTAAGAAAAATCGAAAAAACCTTTGCGGATGCCACATTTAGTCTGAATTAAAAGTTTTTCTCTATCTAAAGATGCAATCGCTTTACCGAAAACTTCTTCACTTTTACCACCACCGTAAATATCTGCATGGTCAAAAAAGTTTGCACCATTACTTAAAGCGGCATCAACAAATTCTGAAACTTCTTTTTCGGTTTTGTCACTTATTCGCATACAACCGACTGCAATTGTCGGCACTTTTATTCCGCTTTTACCAAAATCAATACTATACATAATAATCCACCTTTTAAGGCGACGAGAGTCGCCTTACACTTTTATTCTCCATTTCTGTTGCATTATAACGCACGGTTCTTCTTCAGTTTTAGTTGCATAAAAAACAGTAAGCAAATCACCACTGGGAAGTTCAACTGTTGTAGGATAGCCTATATCATCACTTACTATATTTTCATAAAGGCGAATATCTTTTTCCCAGGTTTCGCCGTTATCAGTACTTATCATAACCATAATTCCATAAGGTTGCTTTCTTCTTCCGTAAGTAGAAATAAGTACACCTGAACTTAACAAAAACAAGTGTGGCGGTGCTCCGCCATCTTTTGGGAGAATCATTTCCGGCTCAGTCCAGGTTTTACCACCATCATCAGAAATACTCTGAAAAACAGTAAAAAGTTTTTCTTCCCCACCGTCAAAAAGTTCTCTGTTTTCTGCACGGATATGGCAGATAAGTCTGCCATTTGGTAATTCGAGCATATGTGGCTCATTAAGAACGACATTTTTATCAGACGAAATAATTTTACCAACAAGCTCGGTTTCACCGGTTTCTGTATTAAGACGACGAATTTCAATACCCGCAAAAATATCTTCGAAAACTGTACCCGCCCATAAAACAGTACCATCACGAAGTTCTACAGGTCCGTGTGGAGATGTTATTGGTGAGTGGTGAATTTCGCCGAATGTTACACCACAATCTTTGCTTATTCTGAAAAGTGCACCAAGATATTTTTTCTCATCACTTTGGGTAATTGTATCTATATAACTTTGAACATAACTATTTTCTTTGTTATGTTCTCTTTGCATTTCAGCAGAATTATTGAAAGTAGTAAAAACAACTCCACTCTCACCAAACGGGCAAATCCCCGCATCTCTGTCATCAAGAGGTGTGTCAATAACAGGTGCCGGAAGTGTGTATGTTTCACCATTGTCTGAACTGTACGAAACAACAGATTTTCCAAACGGACAAATATGCTCAAGTCTGTAACCGGAAGCACCTACGGCAATTTTACCATTTTGCAAACGAACCGCAGTAGGCCATGCAAAATAACCGTGTTTACTGTGTGGGTTTGACATTATTATCTTCGGTTTACCGATAAGCTCTATTTTCATTTTACACCTCAGAAAATGTATGAATACAGTAATTATAGTGATATTATATCATTCTATATTGCTATTTGCAACAGGAATGATTGAAAGATGATTTGACCCTTTGGGTCATGAATTGATGCTTTGCATCATGATTTCTCGCTTCACTCCATTATTTGAATTGCCAAACAAAATGCACCGCAGGTGCCATTCATGGCAACGCCAATTCATGCGTCACAAGATGCAATTCATGCCTAAAAGGCAATTCATTAAATAAAAATATCCGCCCATCTTTAGCGGAGTGTTCGTAAGGACACTCCGCAGTTTTATTCGCCTTTCGGCGAGTTTTATTGCTTCGCAGTGATATTTGTCTTGCGACAAGTGATATTGCCTTCGGCAGTTTTCGGCGAATAAAATAACACTGAAGCCGTAAGGCTTCAATATCACTTTTGATTTATCAAAAATATAACTGCAAATTTTAATTTGCAATATCACTTAATACTCACCGAAGAAAATATTTTCACTTTGGCGTAATTGCCTTTAGAGT
>JAFSBS010000001.1 GCA_017437165.1 Clostridia bacterium | reverse complement strand
TTGTGTACAAGTTGGCTCTATAGTTGTAGTTCTTTCAGTATGTCCTGTTTTTTCGAGAATAGTGTAGTAAAGTTCTTCACCGCACACAGTACACGCTGTTGTTTCGCTACCATCTTGTGTACAAGTAGGTTCGACTTTGGTAGTTTCTTCTGTATGACCGAGTTTTTCAATTACTATTTCTGAAACTACTTCACCGCATACTGTACAAGTAACAGTTGTTTTACCGTCTTGTGTACAAGTTGGCTCTATAGTTGTAGTTCTTTCAGTATGTCCTGTTTTTTCAAGAATAGTGTAGTAAAGTTCTTCACCGCACACAGTACACGCCGTTGTTTCGCTACCATCTTGTGTACAAGTCGGTTCTACTGTTATTGTTTTTTCTTTATGCCCCGTTGCTTTATTGATTGTTTCAGAAATTTTCTCACCACAAACAGAACAACTTACAACCGTTTTACCTGCAAGTGTACAGGTCGGATTCGCTGACGTAGTTTTTTCAGTATGACCTGTGGCTACAATAACTGTAGTTGAAATTATTTCACCGCAGACTGTACACTGTGTCCTTCTACTGCCGTCTTTCGTACAAGTAGGTGCAACAGTTGTTTCATTAAGTTTATGACCTTCTGATTTAATAACTGTTTCACTTATAATTTCACCGCACTCTGAACAACTGACAACCTCTTTGCCATCTGCAGTACAGGTTGCTTCAACTATTTTTTTATTTTCAGTGTGAGTATGAACTGTTGTTTCTCCACCAAGTCCATCAGTCGGAGGTCCCTGCATCATAACACTCTGTTCCTCCGGTTTTGCTTCGGTAGTTGTCGCAAGCGGAACATTATCATCAGGAATAACTATTTCTACAGGATTCTCAACTTTTTCTGCTACTTCATAAACAGATGTTTTTTGTGTAACATCAATGTTACGTTCTTCAATCTGTGTTGAAATCTTTTCTGTTTCTACGAACATCCGGTGACCATTTTCACTTGCAAAATAAATATCTACAAGGTCGTCATCAGGAATATCTTCGATTACAATCGGTATAAGAATACTTTCCAATGTGATAGGTGTTGTGTTTATAACTTCACCATTTGCATTTGTTTCAGTTATAGTCACATCATTACTGGTACCGACACCAGAACTGCCTACTAAAGTACTTAAATCAATTTCGACATCATCAACAAGATAAACTGTGTCTTCTTCGTCCATATTGACAGTTGCTTTAAAACCTTCTCTAATGGTAACTTCAATATCTTCAACTTCACCATCAGGCTGAACACGTTTGCTTGAAACGGCACCCCCGTAGGTCATAACATCCGTATTGAGTTCACCCTTTTCATTTCTTGATAAATCAACTCTGAAAAGTGTACCGCGAACCGCTAAAACTGCGTTTGGTGTATTAACAATAAAATCTTCATCTACCTCTAATGGCTTTGTAACCTCGCTGACAAGAGAACCACGCTCAATTCTGATAGCAGTTTTCCCTCCGCTTAATTCTTCAAAAACCGCTTTACTGCCCGCTTCTAATTTCACATATTTGTCATCATCAAGAAGCATTCTTACATAACTGTTACCCGATGTAACAACAGTGTAGCCTTCTTCAAGGTGCATACCTGTATAAGCTGAATACTCCATATTATCGCGAACTACACCGACAGTACCCGACATATCAATAACAGTTATAGTTCTGTAACCCTCGTTTGTTTCTCCGAAAGCAAGAACTACAGTAACAGCGGTTATAATCATTATGGCAACCAAAAACAGAATTACGGCAATTTTAGTCTTTTTTGACTTCTGTTTATCAACCATAAGCAGTTCTCCTTTCGTAAAATTTAATTTCAATCATCAAGAGCACCGTCCGTCTTCAGTTGCTCAAGTGATTTTTTTTGATTTTCAATTGATTTTGTTTCAATTAAGACTGTCGCTTCGCTCATATATTTTTTGTAACAGTCATAGAACGCAAAACGGTCAATTTTACCGTCGCCTAAACTCAAGTGCAAATCACTTTTCAAATCGTTGTCGTTAATATGTATGTGTTTTATATATCGCCCTAAAGCCTCTGCCCATTTCTGAGGTTCAACATCTGAAAGTGAAGCGTGCGCCCAATCAAGACAAACACCGAAATTTTCATATTCATTCAGTGCTTCTGCTATTTTCTGAATAACGAAATAATCTTTTTCAAACATATTTTCAATGAAGATATTAACATACTTATTATCATTTAAAATATTTTTCCATATTTCAATATTCTGCTTTATAAATCCGTCAACATAAGCCTCTGAATTAAGAAAAGGATTATAATTAAGATGAAACACAACCGCCGAAGCACCTATTTTTCTTGCACATTCTATACTCTGATTTATACGAAGAAGTGAAACTTCTTTCACCTTTTTATCCATACTGAAAGGAATAACATCAACAAATGCACCGTGAACCGTTGTGTAACAAGGCAACTCGTGTGCTTTATAATCTTTTATAATATCCGATTCAAGTTGTTCATCATCAAGTACATCAGGGGAAAAAAAGTCGTTATATTCAAATCCGAGATTATATTCATTGGCAAGAGATAATGATTCTTCTATATTTTCCCGGTCGGGAATTACAAGTATTTTTTTCATAACTTACTCACCCTCCGGACTTGTGTATCCCACTACACCGGTAACTGTGTAAACGAATATACCTTTCGACTTACCTTTAAGCGGAATTTCACCAACATCTTCAACGGTAATTCTGTCACCTAAAGCATCACGGACTGCCTGACTTATGTAAACATTTCCACCCGGGGCATTCGCTTCAAGACGAGCCGCAGTATTCACTGTATCACCAATAGCGGTGTAGTCCATTCTGAAATCGCAACCTATATTACCTACAACGGCAGGT
>JAFSBS010000262.1 GCA_017437165.1 Clostridia bacterium | reverse complement strand
TGCTTTGTGCAAGAGAAACTGACGCATTTATTGAGTCAAGAATCCGTTACCTTAAAATGACTGAAGACGAATTACAAGCTGAAGAAGCTAAGAAAAAAGCACAGAATTCACAAGGCGGACTTATTGACGCTCTTAAATTCGGTTTTAGTCACAAACAACTTCGTTGGGTATTTATCTGCTTTGCACTTGCAGGTATCGGTGTTGTTGGCAGTATGAATTATCAGGCAATTCTCACTCACGGTTATGCACAGAGTGTTTATGGTTCTAACGCAAAAGAGTTTTTAGACCTTGTAAGTGTTAATCAGGTTAGTCAGGCACTTATTCTGTATCCTATTGGTATGGCTCTTTCACAAGTTATAATGGGCTTTATATCTGATAAAAAAGGTAGAAAAACAGCAGCAATTACAGTTGCTGCAAACTGTGTTATCAGTTTTGTAATTTTTGCTCTTGGTGCAAAAATGAACTTAAATCCATCTTTCGTTGGTTTCTTCTGTGGTGCTTTTGTTGGTAGTTATTACTCAACAAACGATGTACTTATTATGATGGCAAGCGAATCTGCACCAACAAATCTTCGCTCATCTGCTACTTCAGCACAAACTGTTGTTGGATTTGCCGGATATGCAGTCGGATTTATTATCAACACAATTCTTGCACTTATTTTGGGTGATGGTGTAATCGGCACAGTTGCTCTTTGTCTTCTTGTACCAAGTTTTGTTGCTACACTTATTGCACTTATTAAGAACACTCACGATACAAAAGGTCTTGATTTGAATACTGTTACCGGTACTGAATGGGACTAAATTAAATGCAGAATTCGGAATGCTGAATTAAAAAGGAGAATGGACAAGTCCATTCTCCTTTTTGTTTTATATTGTGCTTTTACTTTACACTTGCAATAAATTTCTTAAACTGTGCTTTGCCTTCTACTGTTCTATCGAACACACCACATTGTTCAAGGATTGCAGTAAATACAAGACCGATTTCGTCACGAAGAATAGCGTCGCAGTTTTCTGCGTTTATATCGCTGTATTTTGCCTTAATTCTTTCTGCCCAATCAGCGTGTTTTGCAATCATTTTGTCTGCTTTAATATCTTTGTTTTCGAGTATTGCATCACGAAGTACTGCCATTTCTGTTTTAAGGCGAGATGGAAGCACTGCAAGTCCCATAACCTCAATAAGACCAATATTCTCTTTTTTGATATTATGATATTCAGGGTGTGGATGATAAAATCCATCAGGATATTCTTCTGTTGTAATATTATTACGAAGAACAAGGTCAAGTTCATAATAACCATTTGTATATCTTGCAATAGGTGTGATTGTGTTGTGAATTACACCGTCAGTTACCGCATAGATAAATGCTTCTTCATCAGTATAATCACGCCATGTTGCAAGGATTTTACCTGCAAGTGTGCAGATACGGTCAGTATCTTCACCCTGAAGGCGAATAACTGACATAGGCCATTTTACAATACCTGCTTTAACATCTTCAAAGCCAACAAACTTAACATATTCTTCGATTTCTGCCTTTTCCATAGCAAAAGTATAACGACC
>JAFSBS010000261.1 GCA_017437165.1 Clostridia bacterium | reverse complement strand
TGGGTTTACTTGAGGAGGGGTCCATCTTTAGCATAACACTAAAGATAAGTAACTAATACTCGGGTGCGGCTCCCTTTCTTAGCACGGTTTAAGTATAAACTATATTTATGAATAAACGATGAATTAAATAATAATATAATAATAAATAAAGTTAAAAAAATGTTAATGGTATTGTTTCACGAGAAACAAAAAGTGTTTTACATAAAATAAAAATATGTTTCACAAGAAACATAAAGTTTGTTTCTCGTGAAACATATCTGTTTAACAATTAGTCTTCGTCATCGTCAGAAATGTTTGCTTCTTCAATAACTTTCTTTGCGATTGCTTCAGGGGCATCTTCATAACGAGCAAATTCTGTTGTGAATGAACCGCGACCTGCAGTTACTGAACGGAGAGTAATAGCAAAGTCGCCCATCTCTGCAAGTGGAACCTCTGCAATAAGTTCCTGCATCTTTGGTTGGTCTGCCGGAGCCATACCTAAAACTCTACCACGACGTTTATTTACGTCGCCAATAATATCACCTAAATAGTCGTCAGGAATAATCGCTTTTAATGTTCCTATTGGTTCAAGAATTGTAGGTTTTGCTTCAGGAATTGCTGCTTTGAAAGCAAGACGGGCAGCCATTTTAAATGCCATTTCTGAAGAGTCAACCGGATGGTAAGAACCATCGTGAAGACAAGCTTTAATTCCAACCATAGGGTAACCTGCAATAAGACCTTGTGCGACACAATCGCGAAGACCTTTTTCTACAGCAGGGAAGAAGTTCTTTGGAACTGCACCGCCGACAACTTCATCTGAATTGAATACAAAATCTTCCTCGCCCATATATGGTTCAAAACGAATCCATACATCACCAAACTGACAGTGGCCGCCGGATTGTTTCTTGTGACGACCTTGTTTATCTACTACCTTACGGATAGTTTCTCTGTAAGCAACTCTTGGAACAGTCAATTCAACTTCAACGCCAAATTTATTTTTGAGTTTTGTAACTATAGTATCAAGATGTTGTTCACCAAGACCTGAAAGAACTTGTTCTCTTGTTTCTTTATTTGTAATGAATGAACAAGAACCGTCTTCATCGGCTAATTTGAGAAGACCGGAAGCAACTTTATCTTCTTCACCTTTTTTAACTACGTTAACTGCCATTGAGTAGCAAGGAGCAGGGAAGTTAACGGGTTCAAGTGTAACAGGTGCTTTTTGATTGCACATTGTGTCACCGGTTTTAAAACCTGAAAGTTTTGTAACTACACCAATGTCACCGGCAGAAATTTCTGTGGTATCTTCTTGCTTACCACCTTTTACGAAAACAAGCTTACCCATTTTTTCAACTTGTTCTGTGCGTGGATTATATGGTGCAGTTTCAGGGGTGATTTTACCTGCAACTACTTTAAAGAATGACATTTTGCCAATGAATGGGTCAGCAACAGTTTTAAAGCAGATTGCTGCAAGGTTGCCGTTTTCATCACAAGCAATATCATCTTCACCTTTTGGAGGAGGTGCAAGTTTTGTAATACCATTAAGAAGTAAATCTACCGCATCGGTTGTATAACCTGAACAAGCATAAACAGGAACAACTGTACCATCATTAACACCTTTAGAAAGACCCATTACGATTTCGTCGTGTGAAAATTCTTCGCCATCGAAGAATTTCATCATAAGGTCATCGTCTGCAGTAGCAACAGCTTCGGTAAATGCTTCGTGTATTCCTTTAATTCTGTCATCATCAGGAATAGGACACTCTGTTGCTTTTCCGTCAGTATATTTAAACGCTTTGTTCTGTAAGAAGTTTACATAACAATCAACTTTGCCACCTACCATAAACGGAATAACTACAGGACAGATTGCAGTACCATACCTTACTTTAAGAGCATCAAGGGTTTTATAGAAATCTCTTTCGTCACCATCACATTTAGTAACAGCAATAAATTTTGATTTATTCATTTTACCTGCGGCACTGAGAGCCTTTTCAGCACCAACATCAATACCTTTACCTGCAGAAAGAACCACAATTGTTGTTTCGCAAGCACGCATTGCTTCACTTCTGCCACCTTCAAAGTCAAAAAGACCCGGTGTGTCAAAAATATTAACTTTTCTGTTTCTCCATTCAGTGAAAGCCATACTTGAAGAAATAGAAACCTTTCTTCTCTTTTCTTCTGCATCAAAGTCAAGAATTGTGTTACCATCAGCTACTCTGCCTAATCTGTCAGTTGCGCCGGAAACAAAAAGCATTGCTTCAGCTAAAGTAGTTTTACCTTTACCGGCGTGACCGGTTATAGCAACGTTTCTGATATTTTCAATAGTGTATTTGCCCAAGAATATTCCTCCCTCATAGAGATCAAGATTTAATTACACCAATTAAGTATATTATTATTCAGTGTAAAGACTCTGTATTTGTTATAATAGCACATAAATTTTGTGTTTTCAATGATTTTTTTGATTAAAATGCGAATAAAAAGTAAATTTTATTGATATTACATAATAAAACAACTATGTTTTTATATACTTTTTCGAATTATAAAAGAAAAATTATTTGTAAGAAGAAAAATATTGTGAAAAGTGAAAAAATTTTACAATAAATTTTGGTTGATTGTAGATTGCAATAAGAAATGTTTTATGGTATTATAGTATAGATTATGAATATTAAACTCGGGGTTTTCTCGAAATTTATATTGGAGGTACACTAAAGTGGAAAAAAATAAGAATCCAAATGGTGTAAACAATGAAACTGAAGTAGTGAAAAAAGTCGCTCCACCACCAATGAAAAAAGCAAAAAAAGGTGAAACTTCTCAGGCGGTTTTAGAAGCGGCTAAAAAAGCAGTTGTTGATAAAAATACAGAAAAAGCAAAAAGGGAAGAAGCAAAAAAACAGGCTCAGGAGAAAAACGAGACTGAAAAAGAAGTTGCTGTTCCTGTTATAACAGACGAAACTGAAACTCCGGCAATACCGGCAATAATTGAAACAGGAAAAGAACCGGAAGTAAAAAAGGAAGTTCCTGCAGAATCAGAAAAAACAAACGAAATAAAAAAAGAACCTGCAAAAGAGAAAGAAAAGGAGAAGTCAAAAGAAAAGGCGGCTCCCGTTGTTGCTTCTGTCCAAAAGGAGAAAAAACCAAAGTTTGCGGGTACACCAATAAAAGAAAAAGTAAATTCAAAAACATTAAAAATTATTATTCCGATAATTGCTGTACTCTTAATAGCAATTATAATTGCTGTAGTTCTGGTATCGGGTAAAGACAGATTGGACCCTGTTGTTGTAACAGATGAAAATGGAGTTCCTGTAACAGATGTAAACGGAAATGTAATTACTGTTGTTCCTGAAACAGGAGTATATTATGTAACAGACGTTTTTGGTAATATAGTAACAGATGAAAACGGAGACCCGCTTACAACAATTGAATTCAAAGATGTTGCTGTACAGATTCCTGTTACTGATATGAATGGTGTTGTTGTAACAGATGAAAATGGTAACGCAGTAACGCAGAATATTACAATAAAGCCAACTGCCGGTGATAAAAACAATAAAAATACAACAAGTGGTAATTATGTTGGTACATCATCTGTTCTTGTAACAGACGGTAAAGGTAACACCGGTGTTGATGAGCAGGGTAATTTAATTACAACTATAGTGAATATTACAGAAGCACCAACCATAAATATAGAACCGGCAAAAACCGAATGGAAAAATACACAAGGTGGTTCTGCAGCAGATAAATATGAAGATGTAATTCTTACATCAGATGGTTGTTATATTACAACGAATATATCTAACTCAAAAGATGGCGATTTTGCAAAATATAAAGAATTAAATTATAAAGCGCCTTATACCATTTTAACTAAATATAACAATGATGGTGAAATTGTGTGGCAAAAAGCTATGGGTTCACCGAACGGAATTTTTGAATTAGTTGCACTTTCACCTTGCAAAGATGGCTCTTTCTATGCGGTAGGTTACGGCAGAGCAATTGATGATTTCTCGATTAAGGGTTATTATGATGGTGCAGTTTATAAAATAGATAAAAATGGTGACGTTCAGTGGATAAAAACAATTGGTACTTCAACGGTTGATTTATTTAACGATGTGGTTACTGCTTCAAATGGTGACGCCATTGTTGTAGGTTCTGTTGGTAATAACGATGGTGACGCAAAAGATTCAGGCGGAAATGCTAACGAATCAAAAGCAGTTATTCTGCGTTATTCTTCATCGGGTGATTTGCGTTGGAAGAAATATGCAGGTGGCAATATGGATACATTTGTCGGTGTTGCCGAAGGTACTGATGGCTCTATATATGCACTCGGTAATTTCTATTCAGGAAAATTATTCCCCGCTCTTGGTAAATGTGATTCCGGTGTTGTAAAATATTCAAAAGATGGTAAAGTTTTAGCAAAAACTTCTATTGCCGGTACCGGAATTGATGAGTTTAAAGGTATCACTGCAACATCTGATGGTGGTATTATAGTATGTGGTTCATCAGATTCAGTAGATTCAGATGAAACAAGCCCAAATAGTTTCTTTAAAAATGATTTCGTTTCACGTGGTGCATACGATTCATATATGATTAAATATACAAGTGACCTCAGTATAAAATTTATAACTCCTGTAAGAGGTCAGAACAATGATACTGCAACGAGTGTTTTAGAATTACCGAATGGTACTTATATTATGGCAGGTTCAACAAACTCATCGACCCGTGACTTCAAAGGAGTGACAACACGCGGTAAAAAAGATATTTTTGTTGCCGGTGTAAACAGTACGGGTACACTTATGTGGGTTCGTTCATTCGGCGGTACTGAAAGTGACGGTGCGCTTGCTCTTTGTAAAGGTGCTGACGGAGGTTATGTTGTAGTAGGTGAAACATTCTCAAACAATGTTGATTTAGAAAAAATTTCACCTTATGGCGGTAACGGAAAAACATTGGCAGTTATGATAAAATTCCCGGAATAGAGTAATAAAAATGTTTAAAATAAAATCAGATTTTTCAAATGGCGTAACAGTTGTGCCGACAGATTTAATAGACAAATATTTAAAACTTGCCCCTTCGGCAAGTTTTAAAGTTTTGCTTTTTATTTTAAGAAACCCCAATGGCGCTATTGATGAAAAGCAAATAAGTATTTGTACAGGACTTACAGAAAATGATGTAAAAGACTGTATAGAATTCTGGAAAGAAAATGATGTTATTTTTGATGATGGCGAAAAAAACGAAGCAGAAGCAAGTAAGGCTTCAGGTAATGCAAAGAAAATAGCAGAAATTTCTTATACAGAAGAAGAGAAAAAACCG
>JAFSBS010000260.1 GCA_017437165.1 Clostridia bacterium | reverse complement strand
CTTAAAAAACCTAAAAAGAGTTCTTTGATTTTATCATAATCGCTTGTAACAAAAAAACAAGAAACAACGGCTACAACACACGCTAAAATTACTGATGGTAAACTTTTAACAACACTCCAAGCACCGCTTAACGGAGCAGAAAGCATAGTCAAATCCAACTCTGCCTGACCTTTTCCCAAAGAATCAAATGCATTTGTTAAATACTCACTCACTGTACTTCTTATGCCATCAGGTAAACGGACTACAACACCCATAAGGTAGTTTTCTAACATAGAAATAACTTCATCAAATGATGAAAACTGTGTTGTCAGATAATGAGCAAAATCCTTAAGCTCGTTAAAAAGAAGAAAACCTGCGATTGAGATAACACCCGCTACCAGAAGAACAACAAGCAGAACAAGCAAAAATGATATTATACCGTGGGATTTCAGGTGCAATTTTCTCTGTACAAATTTAATCGGTCTTTGCAAAGCAAATGCTAAAATAAATGCTATGATAAACGGTGACAACACTCCAAGACAATATTTTATAAAAATAAAGAACAAGCCAATGCAAATAACCGCATAAATAAAATTGATTATAAAAGCCCGTCTTTTTTCAACAACACTTTCCATTTGTTTCCTCCAGATACTTAATTGTGAAAATTTACTATTATATATTATACCTTTTTTACCGAAATTACAATGATAATTACATATTTGACATAATTTTTTAACATTCTAAAACTTTTTCAAATTTTTTTGAAAAAAGTCTTTATTCTCAATCTGATATATGGTAAAATGTTATATAAATGTAATTTAATGTAAATTTAGGGGTGTAAAAAATGCAGGTTGCAGTTATGGGTTTCGGCACAGTCGGTTCAGGTGTTGTCGAATTGATACTCAAAAATAAAAAAAGTATTGAAGAAAGATGCGGTCAGAAATCACTTGATGTCAAACATATTCTTGACATCCGTGACTTTACATCACATCAGTTAGCAAATCTCTTCACAAAAGATTTTAATGATATTTTAAATGATAAAGATGTAGATATCGTTGTTGAAACTATGGGCGGTTTAAACCCTGCTTTTGATTTTGTTTCAAAATGCCTTGAATCTGGTAAAAGCGTTGTCACATCCAACAAAGAACTTGTTGCTGCTAAAGGTTATGAACTTTTAGAATTAGCAAAAAAGAACAATGTTAATTTCTTATTTGAAGCAAGTGTTGGTGGCGGTATCCCAATTATAAGACCTATAAACCAATGTCTTGCTGCTAACGAATTCCTTGAAGTTGCCGGTATTCTTAATGGTACAACTAACTTCATTCTCACAAAGATGATTGATGAAGGTATGGATTTTGACGAAGCACTTAAAATTGCTCAGGCAAATGGTTATGCTGAAAGAGACCCATCTGCAGATATTTTAGGTCACGATGCTGCAAGAAAAATTTGTATTTTAGCTTCTCTTTGTTTCGGCAAACACGTTTACCCTGATGAAGTTGAAACTGAAGGTATTACAAATATTGCTTTAGAAGATGTTGAATATGCAAAAGCATGGGGCGGCGTAATTAAACTCATAGGCAGAGCAAAAAAACTTTCTTCAGGAAAAATTTCTGCAACAGTTGGCCCTTGCCTTATTAAGAATGGTTGTCAGTTAGCATCTGTATCAGATGTTTTTAATGCAATTCTTGTAAGAGGCGATGCAGTTGGTGATACAGTATTCTATGGCAGAGGTGCCGGCAAATTCCCTACTGCGAGTGCCGTAGTTGCTGATGTTATCGACTGTGCAAAACACACTGATAAGAGAAAACTCATTGGTTGGGACAGCGCAGAAAATGATTACGTTATAAACCCATTTGAACAAAGTTCTTCACTTTACATAAGAGCTTCTGTTAATGACTATAACGCGGTAGCAGAAAAAGTAAAAGTATTATTTAATGATGTTCAGATTCTTAACAATGGTAACAAAAACGAAATTGCATTTGTTACACCATTGATGTATGAAAAAGATGCAAGAGCAAAAATTGATTCACTTGATTTAGAAGTTAAAAACATTCTCAGGGTTTTAGACTATTGATAAATTAAAAATTGATGGGCTACGCCGTAATTTTATTAGTTAGTTGTATAAGTTAATTGTAGTTTCATTTACCATGCCTTGAAATTTTAACTTTTAATGATTGATTTAAGATAGGGTAAAAAAATGGTAACCCGGTAAAAGAAAAAAGTTTTGATTTTTCTATAAGAATAGTTAAATTATACAAGTACCTGACAGAAGAAAAATCGGAATACATTTTATCAAAACAGTTATTAAGAAGTAATATAATAGCCGACCGCAGGTCCCACAATTTTTAATTTTTAATTTTTAATTCTTAATTCCTATAAAGGGGTGACATTATGTCATACTGTCCACATTGTTTTAAACAGTTGCATTTTTGGGATATTAAAGCAGAATGTCCCCATTGTGGCATTAATATACCAAACTACGATTGGGAAAATATGCTTGAAAAAGATGCTAAAAAGGCAGAAACTGCCTGGGCTAAATTCAGAATTTTCACAGGGAACTTCAAAAGTTCTTTATTTGG
>JAFSBS010000027.1 GCA_017437165.1 Clostridia bacterium | reverse complement strand
CAAGTGTTAAAAAAGAAACTGCGTGGCATACAGTCAACGCAGAAAATATCAAAGGCAATGAAGACAATTTCTTCAATAAAGATTTCTCAACTTACCACAGTTTATAACAATTATAACGAATACGGTAAACAATGCGAAAAACTTTATGAAGAATACAAATCTGACTTATTAGGTGCATTACCGCCTATGAACGACACTGCACCCGTTTGCTACATTGTAATAACCTCAAACAAAGGTTTGTGTGGTGGATTTAACTCAGATTTATTGAAATTTGCCAATGAAGAAATCCAAAATTCAAAAAATGAGCATATTCTTATAGCAATCGGTAAACAAGCAATTACCTATTTTAACAACAAGCATATAGAATATGAAAACTCTTTTATATTTAATGATATTCCCGATTACAGCGAGGCTCTTTTGCTTTTGAATTATGTAATTGAGTTAAGAAAATCACAGAAAATCTCATCTGTTAAAGTGATTTATCAGAAATACTCAAATATGATGAAGCAAACACCTTGTGTACAGGAATTATTCTGTGATAATGACATACAACCGGGCGAAAGCAAAACATTGCTTATGCCTGACAAACAAATGGTAATTGAAAATGTTGCACCTGTAATTTTTCAATCCATATTCTACAAATTATTACTTGAAGTCGCCCTAGGTGCTAACGCGTCAACGCTTATGACAATGCGTTCAGCTTATGACACCGCAACAGAATATTGCGAACAGTTAGAGAGCGAAATCAACAGACAACGCCAGAGTGCAGTTACAGCCGATGTGCTTGAAACTGCGTCTGAATTTACGGAGTAAGGAGGTAATTTTTATGTCAAGAGGTTCAGTGGGAATGGTGCTTCGAATAACAGGTCCCGTTGTTGACATTTTATTTGACCCAACAGAAGTTCCCGATATTTTTCACGCTGTTACAATTAAATATAACGGTAAAAAATGCGTTCTTGAAGTTTCTCAACACCTTGGCAACGGTGAAGTTAGATGTATTTCTATGCACCCAACTGACGGTTTGTCACGAGGAATGAGTGCAACTGATACAGGCGAACCTATTTCAGTTTGTGTTGGCGAAGAAACACTTGGCAGAATGGTCAATGTTATTGGTGAACCTATCGATAATGGTGAAAAAATCAAAACCGATTTTAAGTGGCCTATTCATCACCCTGCTCCCCCATTCGCAGACATTGTTGCATCAAAAGAAATCCTTGAAACAGGCATTAAAGTTATCGACCTTATGACCCCTTATGTACGAGGCGGTAAAATCGGTCTTTTCGGCGGTGCCGGTGTTGGTAAAACCGTGCTTATTATGGAACTTATCCGTAATGTGGCTTTTGAGCATAACGGGTACTCTGTATTCGCGGGTGTTGGTGAGCGTTCCCGTGAGGGTAATGACCTTTGGAACGAAATGAAACAGTCAGGCGTTATTGACAAAACTGCCCTTGTTTTCGGACAAATGAACGAAACTGCAGGTGCCCGACTTCGCGTTCCACTTGTTGGTCTTACAATGGCTGAATACTTCCGTGAAAACACTCACAAAGATGTTCTTTTGTTCATT
>JAFSBS010000259.1 GCA_017437165.1 Clostridia bacterium | reverse complement strand
TATGATACATCTTTAGAAGAAATAACAATTGACCCACAAAATGAGTATTTTACAATGCAAAATGGAGCATTGTGCAAAGACACAGCGTTAATAAAATATGCTGTTAATTCAACGGATGAGAATGATGTTTTTGAGCTGCCTGAGTCAATAACATATATTTATCAAGATGCATTTAACGGTGCAAGATTTAAGTCTGTTAAATTCAACGATGTTATTGAAACAATAGGTTCATCCGCTTTTTCAGATTGTGCAAATTTGAATCATATAGAAATACCAGCAACAGTTACAACTATTGAGGATTATTTGTTTTATGATTGTGTTAAATTAGTCAGTGTGATTATTCCTGACTCGGTTACAGAAATTTCACCGGATTTATTTTTTAATAATAAAGATGCGGTTACTATTTATTATGAGACAGAATCGGGTTTGGCGTATCAGTACGCAACTGATAATAGCATAAAAAAAGATTCTGTAAGTAATTTCAATGTTAATTGTAAAAATGGTCACAATCTTGTGAAAACAAGAACAGATAAAGCTTACACATTTATTTGTAGTGAATGTAATGGTGAAGCGGAAAAACAAGGACTGTTAGATATTTATGCAGCTACTCTCGAACTGGAAACAAATGAATTTGTTTATAAACAACCGTTTAACCCGGTTGTAAAATCAGTGAATTACAAGGGTAGGGAATTGGTTGAAGGTGTAGATTATGTTGTAGTAATACCAGATAATAGTTACACTTTATATGTTAATGGTATAAATGATTTTACTGGTACAAAGCATGCTACAATTACATTAAAACCAGCTGATTTAAATGATTTTAATATATCTTTAGAATATGATGAAATAGAGTACACTGGTTTTTACCATACACCAAAGGTGGAAATTGAAGGGTTAGATTATTATTATAATGTTTCTTATTCAGATAATTTGAATGCAGGGACAGCTATAGTGACAATTACAGGTAATGACTTGTGTAAAGGAACTGTGACCAAAACATTCCAAATTTTGCCGTGCGATATTTCCGATTATCAGTTACAACTTGAACACGATGTTTTTTCTTATGATGGTACACCTAAAACACCCGCATTTTCAATATATTTAGAAAAAGGTGTTGATTATACAGGCCCTGTATATACCAACAATATCAATGTGGGTGAGGGTACTGTATCTATTACAGGTATTGGAAATTATAAAGGTACTGCAACGGCAGAATTTACAATAAATCCACTCTACCTTAATGGTAATATGGTTAATTATTCTTTAGAATATGATCGTGTAGTTTATGACGGAAAAGCTAAAACGCCAAAAGTTAATGTTGAAGGCTATACGGAGGGTGTTTATTTTGAGGTTGAATATACAGACAATGTTGAAATCGGTTGTCCTTCTGTCCGTGTTACATTTATAGGTAATTATACCGGTGACTTTGCAACAACTTTCCAGATTTATGATGATAAGTGGCTTGGTGAACACAAAATCGAATTAGAAAAAGAAGAATACACTTATACAGGCTCCGAAATACGACCTAAGGTTACAATTAAAGGTTTAACTGAAAATGTCGATTATACAGTTACTTATACAAGTAATTCAGCGCCGGGTTTAGCTTTAATAACAGTAAATGGTATTGGTGCTTATTATGGAATATTACAAACATTTTTTACAATAGTTGAATCATCACACACCCACAGCTACACAAGTAGTGTGACAAAACAACCAACCTGTACAACTGCAGGCGTAAAAACATTCACTTGCTCTTGCGGTGATTCTTACACAGAAGCAGTTGCAGCATTAGGTCACAAAACTACAATCGTAGGAGCAAAAGCTGCAACAACAAAAGAAAAAGGTTACACAGGCGACAAGGTTTGCTCTGTATGTAAAACAGTAACCGAAAAAGGTAAAGAAATACCTAAACTTGTTGTAACTCTTTCTACCCCGACAGCAAAAACTGCGAATACTGCAAAGGGTATTACAGTTACCTGGAACGCAGTAGAAAACGCAGAAAAATATATTGTTTACCAGAGAGTATATAATAAATCGACAAAGAAATATTCCGGTTGGAAAGCAATAAAAACAACAACAGATTTAACTTATACAGACACAACAGTTAAACTCGGCACGATTTACAGTTACACTGTAAAAGCAGTAAGTGGTAGTGTTCAGAGTAAATACACCGCAACAAAAGGC
>JAFSBS010000258.1 GCA_017437165.1 Clostridia bacterium | reverse complement strand
GATATGCTACAATTTGACATTGAAAAATTAAGCGTCTGGGAATTTTTACAGAATACAAAAGAACCTATAATTATGTACGGTACGGGTAACGGTGCAGACAAGGTTTTTGAGGTATTTAATGAGCTTAATATTAAAGTTACAGGAGTTACTGCAAGTGACGGCTTTGTAAGAGACAGATATTTTCATAACTTTAAGGTTACACCAATTAATGAATATCTTGAAAAATATGAAAAATTTACTGTAGTTGTAACCTTTGGTTCTTCACGATCTGAGGTTATTGAAAATATTAAAAATTTAGCAGAAAAGCAAACCGTTTTAGTCCCTTGTGTACCTGTTGTTGGCAATGAAATTTTTGACCGTAAATTTTTAGAAGAAAATGAAAAAAATCTTAATAATGCATATTCACTTTTAGCCGACGAAAAATCAAAAGAAGTCTTTAAAAATTATGTAAATTTTCAGTTCAGCGGAAATCTCAAATATCTTTTCAGTATGGAAAGTAATATTTCTGATGCTTTTAACGATTATTTACAATTGAGTGAAAATGAAAGTTTCATTGATATTGGCGCTTATCGTGGTGATACAGTAGAACAGTTCTTAAAATTTACAAATGGGAAACACAAAAATATTTTAGCAATAGAACCTGACCGCAAAACATATAAAAAATTAGTTGCAAATTGCGAAAATTTAAAGAACTTTGAAGCGCTTAACGGTGCGGTTACAGATATTGATGGCGTTGTAGAATTTTCAAGTGTTGCAGGTAGGCAGTCAACCATTGGAAACGGGGTAGAAATTCCTGCATTTACGCTTAATAAATTATCAGAAAAATTTGTACCGACGTACATAAAAATAGATGCAGAAGGTGCAGAACTTGATATTTTAAATGGTGGCAAAAAAATTATAAGTGAATTTAAACCGAAAATGAAAATTGCAACTTACCACAAGAATCGTGATATTTTTGAAATTCCGATTTTATTAAATAAGTTAAATAAAAATTATAAAATTTATATGTGTCACCACCCATATATTCCTGCGTGGGATACTGATTTTTATTGTGTGTAGAGTGGTTTTTTACTCACTCTGAAGGAGTATAAAATGGAAGAAATAAAGCAACTTATATTAAACGAACGTGAAAACATCATTAAAATTTCTGTCAGTTCGCCATTCTCAAAAAACGAGGAATTTAACAAAATTACGATAAGACCCATAAATATAAAAAACAAGCCGTGTTTTCAGGCAGAAAGATTTAAAAACAATCAGGTTTTTCATCTTAATATCCCTCAACCGGAGTTGTCGGCATTTTTAGAACAAATTGTAGAAAAATATGCCCAGCTATGTGTTTTTAAGAGTGGTGTTACTGTTACTTTTGCCATTTCTAAAAACGGTAAAATCAAAAGAAGTGAAAGTAAAAATAATTTGAGCAAAATTGCAGGAAATGCTGAAAATAACAGACAAAAGGAATACATTTTCAACGAGGGTGAAAATATACCACCACTCGTTGATTTAGGTGTATTTACAAGTGACTTTAAGATTGTTAAAAGTAAGTATGATAAATTTAAGCAAATCAATCGGTTTATCGAGATTGTAAACGATGCTTTTGTGAGCGATACAAAAGAAAGCATTACCATTCTTGATTTTGGTTGTGGTAAGAGTTATTTAACATTTATAATTTATTATTATTTCAGAGAAATAAAAAAGAAAAATGTAAAAATTATTGGCTACGACCTAAAAAAAGATGTTGTTGAAAACTGCAATAAAATTGCAGAAAAATACGGTTATGATAATTTAAAATTTGTTGTCAGCGATGTTACAAAAGATATGCTTTATAGAGAGCCAATTGATATGGTAATTTCTTTACACGCTTGTG
>JAFSBS010000257.1 GCA_017437165.1 Clostridia bacterium | reverse complement strand
TCACGGAATTAACGGTCAGAATTTCTCGGATATAAGCGGTACTATTATGCATCACGACCCATATATGGTTCTTGCAGATTTCGCAGATTACAGACGTGCGCAACAAAAAATGGTTGAAACATTCAACGATAAGAAAAAATGGAACCAGATGATGCTTATGAATATTGCAAATTCAGGTAGATTTGCTGCTGACAGAGCTATAAATGAATATGCAAAAGATATATGGAATGCACAAAAAATCTAAAGTTTCTTCGACTTTTTGACGATTTTAAAAAAATATTCACAAATCGTTAATGAATTGTCGAAAAAATATTGACTTTTTTCAGATTTTAATGTATCTTTATTCTGTAATATAAAAAATTATATGGATTTTTTCCAGAATTTTCGAAAGGGGTATTTTTACCAATGAAAAGTTCAGATTTAAAAGTAGTTGCTATTATACTCAGTATTGCATTGTTCTTCACAATCATTACAAGTAATGCTGTTTCAATAGCTTCAGTTGTTATCCTTGCAAAAGGTGGTACAGGTACAGGTGCTGTTCAGACTGTTGCTCCTGGTACAGGAGATGTTCAACAACAGCAAGGTACAACAAACAATGGCGGTTATGTTGATAATTCCGGTAATCAGGGTACAACAGTAACACCGGACGCTTCACAACAGGGTACTAACACACAACAGGGTACTAACACACAACAAGGTACTAATACACAGCAAGGTACTAACACACAGCAGGGTGGTAACACACAACAAGGTGGTAACACACAACAAGGTGGTAACACACAACAAGGTGGTAACACACAACAGGGTGGTGCATCAGCAG
This sequence comes from Clostridia bacterium, assembly GCA_017437165.1. GTDB lineage: Bacteria > Bacillota > Clostridia > Oscillospirales > Acutalibacteraceae > DTU089. Next base: position 19,588 of record JAFSBS010000257.1, on the reverse strand, counting down.
GTGCTATTGACCAAGCTGCTCTTAAAATTTTCCAGGATGCTGTAAATGATATTAAAAATAACGCTTCAGCAGGTTATAAAAACAAGGCTTGGCAGGAAGTAAAAGAAATAAATATTGGTAATGAGGTTCTTGCAAATATTATTACTGGTTTCGTTACATCAGAAGAAAAGGCTTCAATTAAAGACAATGCAAAAGGTTCAGATGATTCTAAAAACCGTATGCCAGCAAGTAACCCACAGTTATCTGAAATTCAGAGTGTAAAACAAGAAAAGAAAGATGGTAACCTTGTTATTACAATCGTAATGAAAGATAAAATAAACCCTGAAGAAGATAAAGATGGTGTTGCTCTTATGTCAAGAGACCTTCTTTATATGACTGCTATTACTAACGAAATTCAAAACAATGGTGCTATTAAAGCGATTGTTAAAGATCTTGAAAGAGCAGAATTAAATTATCAACAGTTTACAGTTGTTGCAACAATGTCAGCAGATGGTAAACAGTTTAAAGAAATTACTCACTATTGCGAAGCAGCTTTAAGCGCTAAAGCAAAACTTCTTGTTGGTTCTCTTGAAGGTGACGGTATTCTTGTATTCCGTGCAAGATACTGGGATTTCGTTTATTGATAAATTAAAGTTACATAAAGACCAATTCGTGCAAACGAGTTGGTCTTTTTTGTTATATCTGACAATATGTTAAATTTAGTATTGACATTTTTTGAAATTTAAGGTAATCTATTACTATTGAGAAATATGCCTATATTGTGGGCAGAAATTGAAAGGGGTATAATACCAATGAAAAGTTCAGACTTAAAAGTTGTTGCTATTATTCTCAGTATTGCTTTATTCTTCACAATTATTACAAGTAATGCTGTTTCAATAGCTTCAGTTGTTATTCTTGCAAAAGGTGGCACAGGTACAGGTGCTGTTCAACAAGGTACATCTACCACACCGGGTGGTACAGTTTCAACAACACCAGGTGGTACAACTTCAACAACACCAGGCGGCACAGTTTCAACAACACCTGGTGACACAACTCAGACTACACCAGGCGGCACAACATCTACAACACCAGGTGGCACAACATCTACAACACCAGGCGGCACAACTCAACAGGGTGGTACAACACAACAAGGCGGTACAACTCAGACTACACCGGATGCAAATAAACCGGCTGGTCAGACAAAAACTGCCAAAGAATGCCTTGATATTTACACAACAGTAATGAACAAGGCTAAAAAAGATGCTCCGGCATACACAAAGGTTGAATACCAGGAACTTCCAAGTGACGCTAACAACCGTGTTATTTCAAAAGGTGAAGGCCTTGTTGGTACACTTCTTAACTTAGTTGATACTCTCGGTATTATGACTTCTCCTGAAGATGCAAAAGCAGACCCTGAAATTAAAGAAGCAGGTAGCGATATGAGATGGTTCCCTGTTTACAAATGTGAAAAGGGTTGCTATCTTACAGATGTAACTGCTATTAAAGACTATAAATATGAAGATTTAGGCGGAGACAAAGCAAGAGTTACTATCGTTATTAAAGACGAAAAGAATCCAGAGCCAATGGCAGAGGGTGCTACAACCTCACCAAGTAATACAGGTGCTATGTTCTCACCACTCGCAAGAGCAGATATCGACAACACAATCAATGGTGGTGCTGTTCAGGCAGTTATTAAAAATGTTTCTTATGACCTTACATATCACGATTGTAAAGCAGTTATTGAGTACAATACAAAAACAAATGAGCTTATTAAGGTTGAACAATATATGAACGTTGCAATTCAGGGTGGCGGTAAGATTTTTGGTGTTTCTGAAATCAAAATCGACAAACAAGAACTCTGGAATACAGTTCTTATTACAGATTTCAAATACTAAGAAAAATGAAAACCATCTCTTTTGAGATGGTTTTCTAAATTAGGTGATATATTATGAAAATAAAAATATTATCAATACTTTTTGTTGTTATATCTTGCGTTTCACTTTTTGTTATTCCTGTAAGTGCAAGTGGTTCTGTTGAGTTACCAATAGATGTAAACGAAAGATACACTGACATAAGTTACATTGATGAAACTAATGTTTATGGTGAAGTTGTTACAGAGGAAGAGCAACAGGAGTTACAAACTAACAAGAATGTTTATATTGTAATTCTTTCTGTTCTCCTTGTAATATCAATTGTAATTCTCGTTGTCACAGTTAAAAGAGCGAAGGATGACAAACTTCTTCCTTCGGAAGAAGTTTCAGGGAATAGGGACTAGATGCCAGGTACTAGGGCATAAGGTGTATAAAAATGCATTCTATCATATTCAGTTTACGATAAACTGTAAATGATAGAATGCTTTTATATATTATTCAATTTTCTGGTCCCTGGCTATAGTTCCTGAAATCAACGAAAGTTTTTAACTTTCTTTGATTTCTCCTGCTTTTTTAAGGCAAATTTTAGCAACTGCAGGGCCTACAAGTTCGTAAACTAAAGTACCACAAAGAATAATAGTTCTTATTTCTTTTGCATATTCAGGAAGTACATTCGCAGCGGCTAAAGAAAGACCGATTGCAACACCTGCCTGTGGAATGAGAGCAGGGCCTAAATACTTTTTAATATTTTTATCCGCTTTAGAAATAACTGCACCAAGAGTAGCACCGAGCATTTTACCAAATACTCTGAATACTATGTAAATTACACCTGCAACACCAACTGCCGGAAGAACAGAAAGTTTTAAATCTGCACCACTCGCTACAAAGAAAAGCATAAATATAGGTGGTGTGATTTTGTCACAGAGTTTCATAATATGACCTACATCGTTTGACATATTTGCGATTACTGCACCCATTGCCATACAGAAAAGAAGTGAAGAAAAACCACAAAGTTCTGAAAGACCTAAACCTGCGAATATAAAACCTACAATAAGTGCCATTCTGTTACTGTCTTTTTTGAAATACTTGAGAGGTATTAAGAATATAAATCCTAAAATAGCACCTACTAACAAAGCACCACCAATTTCAATAACAGGAGCTAAAATCAATTCTTTTGCTGAAGCACCTGTACCTGCTAAAGCAGAGGCAAGCGCAATTGAAAGTGAATACATTATAAGTGCAGTTGCGTCATCAATAGCAACAACTGAAAGCAAAGTTTCACTTACAGGGCCTTTTGCTTTGTATTGTTTAATAACCATTATTGTAGCCGCTGGTGCTGTTGCCGCCGCAATTGAACCTAATACAAGAGAGAAAGTTGTAGAGTGACCGGTTGCCATTAAAGCGATAACTACAACTACAACCGCAAAAAATGATTCTAAAGACGCAATAACTATTGGTGTAGAGCCAACTCGCTTGAAATAACTAATTTTAAATTCGTTACCAATAGAGAAAGCAATAAAACCTAAAGCACAGTCAGGAATTATCCCGATTCCTTCAACAAATTCTTCTGATAAAAGTCCTAAAACACCGGGACCAATTAAAAGACCTGCTATTAAGTAACCGGTAACATTAGGTAATTTTATGAGTTTCATAAGTCTGCCGACTGCCATACCTACAAAAATCATAATACCTAAATTTAAAAATGTATTAAGAGAAAGTGAAGATAACATTAGTGTGAAAGTCCCTCCAGGTAATCAATAGGCAAAGTGAAAAGAATACCTGTATCAGGTTTGTCGAGTCCACCGGTAACATCGTTTGTGATTTTTGAAATCTCTTTTACTCTTTCTTCCTTTGTAACCATAAGAATTGTTTTATTTTCTGTGTGTTCAGGGTTAAAAAGACTTCTTAAAGAACCTATAAATCTGAAGTCATCGTGTTCACTCAACTCCTGGAGCATACCTTTACTGTCAATAATTGTAGCACCGGAAATATTATTTTGTGTGAACGCTTCTAAAAGTTCTTCAAGACATTCAGTTTTGTTTAATATGATAACTAAAAGTTTCATAATTTGCCCCTTTCGCTTATCAATTATTTTGAGTAAATTTTATCATTTAGATGTTTTTTTGACAATGTGATAATTGTATAAACTTAATATTATTGTTAAAGCTTTTTTATTCAAAATAACAATTCGAAAAAAAATACTTTACTTTAGCGTGCTAATGTGATAATATGATAACACAAAAAAAGAATGCCAAGGTGTTCAAAATTTGGAGGTACATAAAATGAAAAAAGTATTAGCATTAGTTTTAAGCCTTGTTCTTGTAGTAGGTGTAGTTGCTACTCTTGCTGCTTGCGGTGGTAAAGAAGACGAACCAAAAAAAGAGACAGTTATTGTTGGTTACACAATTTACGAACCAATGAACTATTTAGACGAAAATGGTAAACTCGTAGGTTTCGACACAGAACTTGCTGAAAAAGTGTTTGGCAATTTAGGTTACGAAGTTGTTTTCACAGAAATTGAATGGAGCAACAAATATGTTGACCTTAATTCTGATACAATCGACTGTGTATGGAATGGTTTCACTTGCAACACTGCAGATGATGACGGTGTACAACGTTCAGAAAAAGTTGATTTCTCATATAACTATATGGAAAACCGTCAGGTAGTTGTTGTTAAAGCAGACGCAACTGTTGAAAAAGCAGAAGACCTTAACGGTAAACTTGGTATTGCAGAGAGTGGTTCAGCTGGTGAAGCTTATGCAAAAGCATTTGAAGGTACAACATTCAAAGGCTTCACAAAACAAACAGATTGCCTTGTTGATATTAAAGCAGGTACAGCAGATTTCGCAGTAGTTGACGCACAGCTTGCAAAAAGCTATGTTGGTAAAGGCGACTATGCAGACCTTAAAATTGTAGATTCACTTTCAAGCGAAGTTGAATATTATGCAATCGGCTTCAAAAAGGGTAGCGAGCTCAGAGCAAATGTAAACGAACAACTTGAAAAATTAGGTGCTGACGGTACAATTGCTGCTCTTGCAGAAAAATATGGTGTTCAGAACACTGCAATTAAAGATTTTTCAGACCAGAAGTAATTCTTGGAACTTTGTTGGAATAAATTTATTGGAGTAAGATATGTCTTTTTTAGAAGTTACATCGTTTTTGTTTGATGGCTTCATAATATCGTTATTAATCTTTGGGGTGACCTTATTATTAGGTGCACCCCTCGGATTGCCTATAGCGTTTTGTTCTATGAGCCGTTTCAAGCCTTTAAAATATCTTTCAAAAGTAATAGTGTGGATTGTAAGAGGTATTCCTCTTATGCTTCAGATTTTTATTATTTACTATGTGCCTGGTCTCCTGTTCGGGTTTCAACTCTTCGGGCAGGTTGATAGATTCTTCTTATTAGAATACGGAATAATGGATGCTGGTAGAATTACCGCAGTTTTAATTGCATTTACGCTTAACTATGCTTGTTATTTCTCTGAAATTTATCGTGGTGGTATTGAAAGTATCTCAAAAGGTCAGTACGAAGCAGGGTATGTTTTAGGTATGACAAAATCACAGATTTTCAGAAAAATTATTTTAAAACAGGTTATTCAGAGAATTGTTCCACCGATGAGTAATGAAATTATAACCCTTATTAAAGATACCGCTCTTGCTAACTGTATTATGGTTTGTGAAATCATTAAACAAGCAAAAGAACTTGCGGCTACAAAGGCAATGATATGGCCATTGTTCTACACAGGTGTATTCTATTTGTTATTTGTCGGTTTGCTTACAGTTGTTTTAGGCAAATTAGAAAAGAAACTGAGTTATTTCAGGAGTTAAGCTATGTCAATTTTAGAGGTTAAAAATATAAAAAAATCTTTTGGCAAGACTGAAGTTTTAAAAGATGTAAGTTTTACTTTAGAAGAAGGTGAAGTGTTAAGCATCATCGGCTCTTCCGGTAGTGGTAAAACAACAATTCTTCGTTGTATAAACCAACTTGAAACTGCTGACAGCGGTTTTATTAAGGTTAATGGTGAAGTCTTCTTTGATGGTGAAAACAGACCGAAAAAAGAAGACCCTAAAGAAAAGAGAAGGAAACAACTTTTAGTTGGACTTGTTTTTCAGAACTTTAATCTTTTCCCGCAATACAATGTTTTGGAGAATGTTACTCTCGCTGCTAAACTTCAGGCAACAGAATTGCCGGAGTACAAAGAAAATAAAGTAAAAATAAATGCAGAAATTGATGAAAAAGCGAAAGATATTTTAGGTAAAGTAGGTCTTTTAGATAAACTTAATAACTACCCTTGTGAACTTTCGGGCGGTCAGCAACAGCGTGTTTCTATTGCGCGTGCATTGATTTTGGAACCTAAAATTCTTTTCTTTGATGAACCAACATCTGCACTTGACCCTGAACTTACAGGTGAAATTTTAAAGGTTATTAAAAGTCTTGCAGAAGAAAAGGTTACAATGGTTATCGTTACTCACGAAATGTCTTTTGCGAAAGCAGTTTCTTCAAAAGTTATTTTTATGGATAACGGCGTTATTGAAGAAGAAGGTACACCGGAAGAAGTATTTGATAACCCTAAATCTCATAGAACTAAAGAATTTATTTCAAAGTTTGATGATTAAAATTTAATATAAAAAAGAAAATCTGCGAGAATCATCTCACAGATTTTCTTTTTTTACATAAGATATATTAAGTGAAATTCGCAATAATCAGGGGCGGTGGCAAATTTAAAGAGAGAATTTGCCCACAGAATAGCCACCTCAGGCGATTTTGCTTAATATAAAAACCCTGTCGGTAATAATCGGCAGGGTTTAAGTTCGTTTTATATATTGCTAAGCACTTTTAATATTATGTCAGAAAAAGCTGTCAAATCATTGCTTAATGAATTTGTATATTCATCTGTTGCAACATCATCTGCACTGTCAGAAATTTTTCTTATACTTACAAATGGAATTTTACCTAAAAGGTAACAAGCAGCAGCTAAAGCACCACTTTCCATATCGAAAGATTTAATGTTGAAAAGTTCTTTGTATTTATCGCGTCTTACTTTGTCTGTTAAGAAAAAGTCGCCTGTACCAAGGTTGCCGTGTGTAAAACCATCAATCGATTTGACTTTGTTTGCGAGTTCTGAATCGCATTTATATATGTATTCATCCTGACCGGGTTTTTGTCCGGGTAATCTTCCTATAGGTGTTAAGTCAAAGTCGCACTCAACACAAGAGTCAGAAACAATTATTTCACCTTTTTTTACACCTGAAACAGCTCCACTCCAACCTGTGTTTATTACTCCGTCATACTCTCCGAGAGTGAGAGCGAGAGCAGCTCCTATAGCGGCATTAACCTTACCAATACCAAAGCAAACAGCAGTAACTTCGTGATTGTTGTAACTGAAATCAAAAGCATCCATGTGCTTTATTTTATATTCTTTTTTTACATGGTCACCTAAGGAATTTTTGCAAGGGTTAAATTCATCAATGTCTGCAATTAAAACGAGATATTTCATATTTTTTAATCCTTTCTTTTATGAATTCAATGCTTCATGTAAAGCGTGTGCTAACTGGTCGGGGCAAGAAGTTGATTTGAAACCACAGGTAATTCCTGAAATGAGTGGTATTACTTCTTCTGCACTTTTACCTTCAACAAGGGCAGAAATACCTTTTAAATTACCATTACAACCACCTTCAAAATTAACATTTTTAACAATGCCGTCTTCTAAATCAAAAGTGATTTTTCTTGAACAAGTGCCTTTTGTTTTGTAAGTGTAAGTCATTTTTTATCTTCTCCTTCATTTTCTGCTTTCTTCATAATTGTGAGTGCTTCATTTATGGTGTCAACAGGGGATTGTTTCGGGGTTATCTTTACCGAAATATATGGTTTTACACCTGCTGAAACAAGTATTCTGCCACGCATATATTTACCTAAAAGCGAAACTTTCTGCATATCTATTGCTTGAGAATAGAGCAAAACATTTTCTTGCTTCTGTCCTATTTCATAAATTCCGAGTTCTGCAGCAGTATTTCTTAAAAGTGATATTTTAATAAGACCTTCAACACTCTTTGGAGGGTCACCGAAACGGTCAATGAGTTCATCAAGAACATCTGAAGCATCATCTTCATTTCGTATATCAGCAATTCGTTTATATATTGCAAGTCTTTGTGGCAGACTCTCAATATATTTTTCCGGAATATGAGCATCAATTCTTATGTCAATAAGACATTCTTTAGAAAGAGTTTTTGATGTTTCGCCTTTTTCTTCACTAACTGCTTCTGAAAGTATTTTCATATACATATCATAGCCGACTGTTTCCATATGCCCGTGTTGTTCTGCACCTAAAAGGTTACCGGCACCTCGTATTTCCAAGTCACGCATAGCAATTTTAAAGCCTGAACCGAATTCAGTATATTCTTTAATTGCTTCAAGTCTGCGTGTTGCAACTTCTGAAAGATTTTTGTCTTTCCTGAATGTTAAAAAAGCAAAACCACGTCTTGAAGAACGACCAACACGACCACGAATCTGATGAAGCTGGCTCAAGCCCATATTTTCTGCACTTTCTATAATAAGTGTGTTTGCATTGGGTACATCTACACCTGTTTCTATTATAGTCGTACATACTAAAATGTCAATTTCGCCTTCTAAAAGAGAACGCCATATATCAGAAAGTGTGTCTTCACTCATTTTACCATGGGCAACACCGATATTTGCATCAGGAATCAATTCTCTTATCATCATAGCGGTGCGTTCAATATCTTCTACTTTGTTATGAAGATAATAAACCTGACCGCCACGGCGAAGTTCTTTTTTCATAGCTTCGGCGAGTATTCCCCAGTCGTGCTCTAAAACATAAGTCTGTACAGGGAATCTGTCCTGCGGTGCTTCTTCAATAACAGACATATCACGTATTCCTGACATAGCCATATTCATAGTTCGCGGAATAGGTGTAGCAGAAAGTGTAAGACAGTCAACCTGCGGGTAAAGTTCCTTTAATTTTTCTTTTTGACCTACGCCGAATCGTTGCTCTTCATCTATGATTATAAGACCTAAATCGCGGAATTCAATATCTTTTGAAATAAGACGATGAGTACCTACTATAATATCAATAGTGCCACGTTTTAATTTCTTTATAATTTCAGTTTGCTGTTTTGGGGTCCTGAATCGTGAGAGCATCTCTGCGTTTATCGGGAACCCTTCAAAACGCTTCATTATAGTGTTGTAATGTTGCAACGCAAGAATTGTTGTAGGTACTAAGATTGCACATTGTTTCCCTTCTGCAATGCATTTGAATGCAGCACGAAGGGCAACTTCGGTTTTACCAAAGCCAACATCACCACATAGAAGTCTGTCCATAGGGTGAGGTTTTTGCATATCTCTTTTTATTTCTTCAATTGTGCGTAATTGGTCTTCTGTTTCTTCAAATTCAAAACGTCTTTCAAAGTCATTCTGCATATCAATATCCTGAGAGAATTGATAGCCTTCTGTTTTCAATCGTTTTGAGTAAAGTGCGATTAGCTCTTTTGCCATATTTTTGGCAGATGCTTTTACTCGCTGTTTTGCCTTTTCCCAATCCTGACCACCAAGACGGGAGAGTTTAAGTGTTTTTTGCTCGTCTTTAGGGCCAATATATTTAGAAATTAAGTCGAGTTGTGTAACAGGCACATAAAGTGTGTCACCCTTTGCGTATTTGACTTTAATGTAGTCTTTTATGAGACCACTGACTTCCATTTTTTGAATACCTTCAAAAACGCCTATTCCATGCACAGAGTGAACAACATAATCACCACGTGTTAACTCCTCAAGACTCCCGATAGCATCGGCGGCTTTGAAAGATTTACGGCGTTTCATATTAGAAGAACTTGTAACTCTGCCGTATGTGAAAATCATAAATTTTTCATTAGGGTAGGTAAAACCACTTGAGATACCACCCGTAGTTACACTTACGGTTTTAAGAGGAAATTCAGAAGGTAATGTACCAAGATAAATCGCTTTTATATCTTCTGTTTCGAGTGCTTCAACAAGTCCTTTGGCAGCCTTTTCTGTACCTGCATTTATAATACATCTTACATTTTTTTTGAGTGCAGGACGTAAATCGTCAAGTAAAACTGAAAGACTACCATTCCAGATAGGTAATTGTTGTGTATTAAATGTAGTAAGTGTTCTTACAGGAGTATCAAAACTACCTCTCGGGAGGCTGTCAAGGTAAATTGCTTTACAATCTTCATAAATACGGAAAAGGTCAGTAATACCAAGGGTTATGCGGTCTAAACCTTTTGTGAGAATACCGTTTTCAAACTGTGCTTTTATCTCCTCAAGCATCAATTTGTGTGAGTTTTCTGCACTTTCTTTTACGGCACCTGTTTCACAGATGTAAAGTAAATCGCCTTTACAAAAATCGAAGATAGAAGCAGGTTTTTGGTATGCTAAATCAAGATATTTGTCTAATGATGCAATTCTCACACCACTGCTTAAAGCATCAATATCTTTTAAAAGATTTTGTTTTACTTTTACGCTGCCTTTACCAGAAACCGACTCGTAAAATTCTTCTAACTTTTCTTTTAAGTCAAAATCACTATCAAAAAGAATTTCTGTCGCAGGAGTAATTTCTGTGAATTTTAAAATATCAGTTCTTCTTTGAGTTGAAGCATCAAATTCAGAAATATTATCAATGGAGTCACCCCAAAGTTCAATTCTTACAGGTTTCTCGGAATTTACGGGGAAGAAATCAACAATTCCACCACGGTGAGCAAATTGACCCGGACCTTCAACAATATCTGCTCTTTTAAATCCTGCAGAAACTAACACAGAAATAAGTTCTTCAGGTTCAATGGTTGTATTAAGATCAATAAATTTTGTTCTTTTCTTTAATTCTTCAGGTGGAATTGTAAGCTGTAATGCCGCTTCAGCAGAGCAGGCAATAACGGAGTAATCGTTATTTATAATTTTGCAGAGGGTTTTAATTCTTGCTTGCTCAAATTCTCTTGATTGACCCTCGGCGGAATTAAAGGAGTAATCTCTTGCTGGGTATAAATATGCCTTTTTACCGATTCCTGCAAATTCATTTATATCACTTACAAGTCGTGAAGCAGTTGCTTCATTAGGCAAAATAACAATAGCTCTGCGAGAAGTGTCCTCGCAAAGCGAATGTATTAAATGAGCTTTAGGTGATGGCGGAAGCCCTGTGACACCCGAAGGCAATAAATCTGCATTTATTGCTTTTAAAAGTTCATTGTATTCAGTTGAATTTTTTAAGAGTTTTGAATAACAGGACATATCAACCTCAACTGTTATACTTTGACATAGCGGCATCAATGTCGCCATGCATAATTATTTTAATTGCATTGTACGCATTTTCACACGATTCGTTTATAAGTTTTAACTGTTCTTTAGGAAATGAACCTAAAACCCAGTCAACCAAATCGTAATCAGGGTGGGGCTTTGCACCTACACCGAGTTTTACTCTCGGGAAATTTTCACTACCTAAATGAGCAATAATACTCTTTATACCATTGTGACCACCTGCAGAACCTTTTCTTCTTATTCTTAATTTACCGGGTTCTAACGAAATATCGTCATAAATAACAATTACATTTTCCGGTGGTATTTTGTAAAAAGTTGCACATTCTTTAATTGCCTGACCACTGTTGTTCATCATAGTCTGTGGTTTCATAACAATTACTTTGTGGGAGTCTATGTAGCACTCGCCAATAAGTGCGTGAAATTTCACCTTTTTTACATCAATATTTTCTTCTTGTGAAAGTTTATCAATACACATAAAACCTGCGTTGTGTCTTGTGGTTTCATATTTTTTGCCGGGATTACCGAGTCCCACAATTAAAAACTCTACATTTCCTGCTGATTTTTCTTTCCTGAAATTGAACATTTATTTTATCTCCTGATGTTGTCTTTTATATGGTTTTTTTATGTTAACCCAATTATCTATATTCGTCTGTCTTGCTCTTGCTACCGAGAGAGCATTATCGGGAACATTTTCTGTAATTGTACTACCGGCTGCAGTAAAAGCATTTTCACCAATTGTAACAGGTGCGATTAGATTTGTATTGCAACCAATAAAAGCACCATCTTTAACAATAGTTCTTGATTTGTTTCTACCATCATAATTAACGGTAACACATCCGCAACCGAAATTAACATTTTTGCCAACGGTGCTGTCACCAACATATAAAAGGTGAGGTAATTTACTGTTTTCATCTACAGTTGAATTTTTTACTTCAACAAAGTTACCAATATGAACGTTATCGGCAATTTTACAGTCGGGTCTTATATGAACAAACGGACCTGCAGAAACAAAAGAGCCTATTTCTGACTCGAAGCATTGTGTGTTGTTGAGCGTAGTGTTGTTTTTTATTTTACTGTTTTTAATGTAAGAGTTAGGACCAATCACACAGCCTTCGCCTATTTCTGTGTTACCAAGAATTACAGTATTTGGCATAATTAAAGTACCGTTTGAAATTTTAACACTTTCTTCAATTACAACAGTCTGTGGGCAAGGGATAACAACGCCATTTTTAATTAAATTATCTGTAACATTTACACTGTTTTTTAAGTTTATCATAATAAATCACACTTTCAAAAAAAATCTACTATAATTTATTATTTCAAAACTACCTTTTAATATAACATAATTTTCATATTTTTTCAATAAATTTAACCTATGTTTTTCGAGAATAAAACGAAAATATTTCGAGAATTTAATATTGATTTTAACAAAAAAATATTATATAATCAAGATGAGTGGGGGTATGGGCTATGAAAAAAACTATGAGTAAAAAAACTAAAACTATATCCGTAATAGTATTTTTGATTAGCACCATAATTACGGCTATATTGGCGTTTCAACTTCCTATGGTATCGTATTTCTTGCCAAAGGCGGCTGAAGCTATGGGTATTGAATATAAAAAAAATGAAGAATCGACTTATAGTATGTTTTCTGATAAGGCGGTATATGTTACAGATGAATGGGAGTTTTATTGGAATAAACTTATCATTACAGAACAACATCAGAGATTTGAACCTGATTTAATAGTGAAACTACCATCTGCATGGACAACCTATCAGATTAACGACAACCGTTTGTCAAGTGGCGGTTATGCCACATACAGAAAGGTTTTACGTGATTTTTATTCACCTGAACCCATAATAATTACTTTGCCTAACTTACCCGGTGCATACAGAGTTTATATTGACGGAGAACTTGTTTCAACCAATTGCAACATCGATGGCGATATAAGAAATGCAACTCTTTCTAATGCAGATACTTTTAACAATCCGATAAAATTGGATTATTCGGAAAATGGAACTTACGAAATAATAATTGAGGTTTCGTGTGAATTTTCAAGTGGTATAACGGTTTTACCGGTATTGGTTGAAAATGCCCATTATCAGTCAAATATGACGGCACTTTTAGTGTTCAGGTATTTTATTGTTGGTATGGTTGTAATGTTTCTTGTATCAATAATAGCAGTCAGTGCAGTTGCCTTTAAAGATAACAGGTTTTTCTGGCTTATCGTTCTTTGTTTTGCATATCTGTTCCGTATTATGATAAGCGGTAATGGTTATAGTATTTCAAACGCATTTTTCTTTGGGTTGAGTTATGAAATAGTCCTGTCACTCATATATGCAACTACTTACATTATTAAACTTGCGTTGTTTATGCATATAGCAAGGTCTCTGAAATTTAAAATATCTGATAACTTTATGGTAGTAATTTCGGGGGCGTTTTTGCTTTGCGTGTTCATTCCGCAGTTTGTGACTGAAATCATTTATGATGCTGCAAACTATATGTTTTTACAAGCGGTTTCATATATTCTTGATTTATATTTAGTTTATAAAATATCAGTTGAAGTAGCAAATAAAAAGCGCTTTTCTGTTCCGTTCTTAATTGCTTCTTGTATTCTTATTGCAAGTATAGTTATAGATAATTACTATATTAACGGATATATTGTAAAAAATGTTGAATTTGTTTTCCCTATAGCGGGTACAATATTTATTCTTATGCTTCTTATTATTCAGGTTATAAGAATAGGTGAAGCGTATGTTGCTGAATTGCACTCCGCAGAATTAAAAGAGGAACTTGCAGATATAAACATGCGACTTATGTTAAGTCAGATAAAACCGCATTTCCTTTATAACGCACTTAATACAATCAAATACTTAATAAAAAAAGACCCGAAAACAGCAGAACAAGTAGTTGTTAAATTCTCAAAATATTTAAGAGCGAATATGGACTCTTTAACACAAAAAACACCTTTACCTGTTGAAAAAGAGTTAGAACACGTTGCGAACTATACAGATATTGAAAAACATCGTTTCGGGGACAGACTTAATGTTGTTTACGATATTGGTTGTAATGGTTTTGTTATATTGCCACTTACAATTCAACCAATTGTTGAAAACGCAATAAAACACGGTATAAATCAAAAACCTGAAGGTGGTACGGTAACTGTTAAAACGTACGAAGATGAAGAATTCTTTTATGTTGATATTTCAGATGATGGTATAGGTTATGATATAAATAAACAACCAAGTGAGAACGATGAACGATCTCATGTAGGTATAAATAATATAAAAGTAAGACTTAAAGAGATGCTTAATGCAACTGTAAAAGTTGAAAGTACAGTTGGTGTTGGTACAAAAGTTTTAATTAAAATCCCTAAAAATGAAGAAACGAGGTTAGCGGAATGTTAATAATGGCAGTTGATGATGAATTTCTTGCACTTGAAGATTTTGAAGATACTTGCAGAGAAGTTGGAATAACTGATGAAATTGTAAAATTCAATAATCCGATTGAAGCATTGGGGTTTGTTGCGTGTAATAAAGTTGATATTGCATTTTTAGATATCGAAATGCCTGTTATCAAAGGAATTGAACTTGCAAGAAGAATAAAAGAAACTTCTAAAAATACAAGAATTATTTTTGCTACAGGTTATTCTGAATATGCACTTGATGCTTTTAAGGCAGATGCAGTTGACTATGTTTTAAAACCATATGAAGCTGAAAGAATCCGTCAGGCTTACGACAAGGCATTGCTTGTAAAAGATGTTGAGGTTAAAAGTCATATTTTTGTAAAAACCTTTGGTTACTTTGATGTTTTTGTTGATGGTAAATCTGTTTCGTTCTCAAGTGCAAAATCAAAAGAACTTTTAGCGCTTTTAATTGACAGAAACGGTGGTACTGTAAGTACAGAGCAAGCAGTAAGTATTCTTTGGGAAGGCAGAGAGTACAATGAAACAGTGCAATCTCTTTTCAGAAAAGTGTTAAAATCTTTGAGAACTACTCTTGAAGAAGCAGGAATTTCTGAAATACTTATTGACAGCAGAAATCAGAGAAGTATTGACAAAACAACATTCTCTTGCGATTACTACGACTTTTTGAATACAAAGGATGGCAGTAAATACTTCGGTAACTATATGGAACAGTACGACTGGGCAAGGAGTACGGAGAGAGAAATAAATATTTTGCTTGGAAGATAAATATAATTCGGAATTGAAGGGTCTGCGACGCTAATTATAATTGAAAATTGAAAGTTGAAAATTGAAAATTGTGGGACCTGCGGTCGGCAATGTAAGAGTGATAAATGATGAGTAAAAAGTGATAAGTTTCGGGTCTGCAACGCGATTATATTAATTTATTGTAACCTCCAATTCATCGTTTCATTTATTCTTTATTCTTTAAAAATAAACTACATTCTATCATTTAAGGTTAAACTTAAATGATAGAATGTAGTTTTCTTTATAAATATCTAATTATAATCAAGTCCGTAGGACTTCCGAAATTTTCAACTTTCAATTTTCAATTTTCAATTCTTAAAGTTGCCACTTTTTTAACTAACGCGTAAATCACTACATACACTGCCATTCCCGAAACTATTCCCGCTAAATCGACCATCATATCCTGAAACTGACACGCTCTTTCAGGTACAAATATCTGGTGGATTTCGTCTGTTATTGCATATAGAAAGGATAAAGTACACGCAATAACGGGGGTGAGTTTATCTTTATAAGAAACAAATAAGTTGTTCATAAAAAATGAAAGACAAGCAAATTCAGAAAAATGCGCTAAAGTTCTTATAACATCTTCGGTAACCGGAAATGGTAGCAAGAAATTTATGAAATTTGTGAAAAAACCACTTGTTTCAGTAGATTCTTTACCGGTTTCATGTGAAAGATAAAAAATCAATACTAAAAGAGCTATAACAATTATAAGAGAAACAGCAAAATAGATTTTTTTGAAAGTTGATTTATTTTTCACTCTTTTTGTCTCCAAGATTAAAATAGATTGCATTCTTTTTTGTTGCGTTATAAATACCGGTAACACCATCATTTAAGTAAAGGTCAGTAGAAGATAAATAAAGCGGCACAACAACACCACTTGAAACTATGTACTTTTCACATTCATTTATAGCTGTTGCTTTTGGTTGTTCTTTTATAGAGATTTCTGCAGCCCTCAAAAGTGACTCGTAAGAATTATCGGTGAAATTACAAGGCGCAGATGAAATACTCCTTAAAACTGAAACCGCAGTAGAGGAATCTGAATAAATCGGAAGAATTGCAATATGATAGTCGTTTTCTTCAATAACTGTTTCGTATTCATCAATATCAAATGTAATAATATTTGTTTTAACATCAGTGCCAAATAAATCTTCCCAACCGTTACATATAATATTCATTGAGTTTTCAAGTGAAGTCGGTACATAGATGTTAAGATTTATTGCTTCTTTAATCTGGGTTGATGCCAAAATCATATATTCTTCTGCTTTGTCAACGCTTGAATCAAATCCGACGGAATCTACGGTGTATTTACTGTAATGTCTTTCAGTAACTAAATAGTCAGGAGCTACAACACTTGTCGCAATACCTGTCGCAAATTTAGGTGTAGAAATAACAGAGTAATCAATAGCAGAAAGTAGAGCCTTTCTTAAGTTTTCATTTTTCATTATTTCTTTTGAACAGTTAGAAACGATTCCCCATACTGTGTTTGTTACAGGTGTAATCCTACCGTTAGGGTTTTCAATTCTGTTTGCACTGTCTGTTAAAAGAACATCAAAACTGTTACTTGCATATTTTTCCACAATGTTTTTTTGTTTCTTTTGTAAGTTCAAATTTATCTGTGCATTATTTGCTTTGGTTCTGCCTTTATATTTAGGGTTTCTTTTTAATACTAAAGATTTACCTTTGTTGCTTTCTGCGATGTAGTAAGGACCGTTACAGATAACGGAAGAAGCAGTTGTGCCATAAACACCCTCAACGAGTGAAGCAAATTTTTCGCTTGACGGAGCACCGGAGTTTTCTGCTAATGTGCTTAAAATTTCAGAGTGTGGTTCTACTAAAATGATTTCTAATGTTAAATCATCAAGAGCGGTGACTAAAATTGAGTCCAAATCACCCTCGCCATTGTAATACTCTCTTACACCTCTTATATAAGAATAGTTTTCGTACCCCGGTAGTTTTTCTGCTATTACTTTTTTTATAGAGTAAACATAATCGTGTGCAGTAACTCTGTTGTCAAAATCGGTTTCACCTAAAATACCTTCATTAAGTTCTGCAATATACCAAATTGCTTTAGGATTTAAAGAGAATGTGTAAGTCAAACCGTCACCGCTAATGGAATATTTAGTAGCACCGGAAAGTATAATTTCACCATTTTGATTAAATTTTAAAAGACCTTCAAAACAGTTTACGGCAGAAATAATTTCTGCGTCACCTTTGGCTTTAAGTGGGTCTAAAGATTCTATTTCATCAATATATCCTATATTAAACTCTGCATTTTTAAAAAGTGAGCAACCGTTGAAAAGTGTTACTACCATTATCAAAGAGAGCGAGAGTGCTGTGAATTTCTTAATCATTTTTTATCCTTCTTATTCTTGTTGTTATATTTACAAATTTCACCTAATATACATTCATCGCATTTAGGTCTTCTGGCAATACAGATTTTTCTGCCGTGCAAAACAATTCTGTGACAGAAATCGTTGCTTTCTTCGGGCGGAAGAATTTTTTTGAGTTCTGTTTCTACAACTTTAGGGTCTTTACTGTCAGTAAGTCCTAAAAGATTCGTAATTCTTATTACGTGAGTGTCTGCAACAACAGCAGGTTTTTTATAAACATCACCAATAATTAAATTTGCAGTTTTTCTGCCGACACCGGGGAGTAAAGTAAGTTCTTCAATAGTGTCAGGCAAAGTACCATTGTATTTTGTTTTAACCATTTCTGCCATACCAACTAAATCTTTAGCTTTAGCTCTGTAAAATCCACAGGAATGAATTAAATCTTCAACATCTTTAACATCTGCTTCTGAAAGTTCGTTTTCTGTCGGGTATTTTTTGAAAAGCTCGGGAGTTACTAAATTAACTCTGGCGTCAGTACATTGTGCAGAAAGTCTGGTTGCAACGAGTAACTGAAAAGGTGTTTCGGCATTTAACTGACAAACAGCTTCCGGGTAATCTACCTTTAAAAGTTTACAAATTTCTACAGCTTTTTCCTTTTTAGTCATTTCGTCACCACCAATTTACAAGAAAATATCATATACCTAATAAATATACTCTTTTTTTTATAAAAATACAATATCATTTAAGAAAATATGTTATAATAAATTTTGTAACAAAACCCATTTTTGTGTGTCTAATAATTGAAAGCACAGAAAGGGGTGAGAGTGTGAAATATATTTTTACTGTGGAAAGGGGTGACGGCTTTGGATGACTTGGAAAAAATGTGTAGTCTGCATTATAAATATGTAAAGAGCTACGCTCTGTCTTTGTGCCTTAATGAAACGTTAGCAGAAGATATAACTCAGGAAACGTTTTATAATGCAATTAAGAAGATAGACACGTTTAAAAACGATTGCAAAATTGAAACTTGGCTTTGCAGTATAGCTAAAAATGTTTTCCTGAATTTAAAACGGAAAAAGAGTACTGAAAACATTTTAGATTACCCCAATTTAGTTGCAGACAGTAACATAGAAGAAAATGTTATTAAAGACGAAAATGTAAGAAGAATTTTAACCGAAGCCGTTAAATTAGAGACACCCTATAAGGAAGTTTTTTATATGAAGTCTTTAGGCGATATGCCATACTCGACTATTGCAGATGTGTTTGGAAAAACAGAAAACTGGGCGAGAGTTACTTACTTCAGAGCTAAAAAACAAATAGAAGAAAGGATGAGTAGTGATGAGTAAAATAAATTGTTCTTTGATTAAAGATTTACTACCACTTTACATTGATGACCTTTGCAGTAAGGAAACCACAGAAATTGTAAGCAACCACCTTGAAATCTGCGAGGATTGTAACAAAGAATATGAAACGCTTAAAACCGAACCGAAAGTAAAACCGCAACAGGATAATTCGAAAGAGTTAATAAAAAAGGTGAATAAAAAATTCGGTATGGATAAAAAGAAAGCAATAATAAAAACTATTTCAATTATTCTTGCGATAATTATTGTTGCCGGGGTTGTTGCGTTTTTTAAAGTGCCACTTTACGTAGCAAAAGAGGCGTTTCAAGATTCGGGTGTCAGTTATCCCGAAAATTATGAAACCTGGGAAATTGGTAGTAAAGAAAAAAAGAATTTCTCACACAAGGCGGTTGATATGTATATTAATGAAAACTTTGGTAAATACGAAGTGAGTGATAACGGACAGAGTTTAGTGTTTAAGTATGAAGATGGCAAGAAAATTATTGTGTATTATACAGGACTTGAAAGTATTCCTTTGTGGGATGAAGATGAAAATGTGTTAAAGGAT
>JAFSBS010000256.1 GCA_017437165.1 Clostridia bacterium | reverse complement strand
ATATTATCATTTCAGAAATGATAATGCTCCTGTACTGCAGATGGAAACGGATGAACAATTCTTTTCATTTACTGTGAAAACAGAGTTTGAGAGCAAACATAGATTTGATCAGTGTGGAGTTGTAATATACCTTGATAGTGAAAACTGGCTCAAAGGGTCAATTGAATATGAAAATGAAAAGTTTCAGCATTTAGGTAGCGTTGTTACAAATAATGGCTATTCTGACTGGGCAACAACTGAAATTGATGCTTCAATAAAATCTATGTGGTACAGATTCAGCCGAAGAGAAGATGATTTTTGCATTGAATGTTCACAAGATGGTGTAACCTATAAGCAAATGAGAATTTGCCATATGTTTAATGTTAAAGATAAAATTCAATTTGGCATTTACGCGTGCAGTCCTGAAAATTCATCATTCAAAGCAACATTTACAGATATAGAAATAACCGAATGTAAATGGTTGGCACATAATGGGCAAAAACCCGATGAAGATTAAATTTTAAGAGTGTAAGGGGTAAAAAATGAAGGGTAATATAGTTATAAAAATTCTAGTAATATTAGCAGTAGTTGTTGCTTTGTTTTTTGTGGCAACTGCAACAATATCTGAAGTCGGTAATGAGAAAAATTTAGAAAAAATTAAAGGTTTTGAAAAAGTTGAAATTGAAAATCAATTAGTGCCGGTTGAAGATGAAAACGGCTATTGGACTTTTACAACGGATAAAGATTTTAAAGTGGTTCAACTTACAGATGTTCATATTGGTGCAGGTTGGATGTGTCACAGTAAAGACTTAAAGGCACTCAATGCAGTGGCGGCTATGATAACTGCAGAAAAACCTGATTTAGTAGTTGTTACGGGTGATATTGCTTATCCTATACCGGTTCAGGCGGGTACAAAAGACAACCTTGCCGCAGCAAATCTTTTTGCGAGTCTTATGGAGCAACTCGGTGTTTATTGGACCGTTACTTTTGGTAATCACGATACTGAAACTTATAGTTTATATGACAGGTCACAAATTGCAGAGTTTTATGAAAATGGCGGGTTAAAATATTGTCTTTTCAAAAGTGGTCCGGAAGATGTTGACGGGTATGGTAATAATATTATAAATATTAAGAATTCAAAAGGAGAAATTACTCAATCAATATTTACATTTGACAGCCATTCATATTTAAGACACGATATTTTAGGCTTTGGACATGGTTATGATAATATTCGCGAAAATCAGGTTGAGTGGTACAGAGAAAGTGTCAAAGAATTAACCGAATACAACAAATCGGTTTCAACTATGGAAAATCCTGTTCCGAGTTCAACGGCTTTTTTCCACATTCCGTTAACAGAATATCAGGATGCGTGGTATGAATATGTAAAAAATGGTTTTAAAGATACTGAAAATGTAAAGTTTATACACGGTGTTGCAGGTGAAGACGGAATAATTGTTTTTCCCGGTGAAGGTGAGGACACTCTTTTTGAAACGATGCTTGAGTTAGGTTCAACAAAAGGTATTTTCTGTGGCCACGACCACGAAAACAACTTCAGTATTGAATACAAAGGTATTAAGTTGTCTTACGGAATGAGTGTTGATTACCTTGCATATATTGGTATTTCAAGAGTAGGCGCTCAACGCGGATGTAAAGTTATTACATATTCACCGGATGGTAGTTTCACAAGTCAGAATGAAAACTATTATCAGGACAAGTATGTTTCTCCGCTTGAAAAAGAAGTTGTTAATATGGAAGAAATGACGCAACTTGCAGAAATAGAAGAATAGTTGCAAGTGTGCAAGTTGCAAGAAGGTGTTAGATGTTAGAAAAATTCTATCATTTTAGTTTACAAAAAACTTAAAATGATAGAATTTATTTTTATTGATATTTAATTATAATCAAACGCGGAGCATTTCCGCAATTTGCAACTTTCAATTCTCAATTTTCAATTACATTTTTGCTGCTTCCTGCAAAATTGTAACTGACGGACCCGGGATTCTTCCTAAATGGTCAGGACCGACATTCACAAGGTAGTTAATGCCGAGTGAGTTTAAGTGTTTTCTGTTTCGGGCTAATTTTTCGGGTGAAATCCAGTTATGGTCACGGTAAGAAAATCCCCACGAATTATTAAGTGTACAAGCAGATTCATAAAGACCGTGTTTACTTGGTTTAAATCCGTCTATGCTCTGATAATTTATGATTTTTTCATCTACTTGTGAAAGTTTTTGCCATTCTTCAAGAGTGGCAGGGATTTCGTTATCCCCCAAAGATACATAGTCATAAAGTCCGTTACCGAGTCTTGAATTTATAAGACAGTCGGGTTGTAACTCTTTTACAGTATCATAAATAATTTTGCTTTGTTTCTCGGTTAATGTCATAGGCACATCAAACCACGCGGTGAAAATATCACCATAATTTGTCATAATTTCTTGTATTTGAGGTAATATTTTATTTTCAAAACAGATATTAAAATCTTTTTCTTCAGGATTCGGGAAATCCCAACTGTTATCCCACGAAACACCGGAGCAACCTAAATGATTTGAAAGGTATCCGCCACCGTGTTTTTCGTGCCAGTCAAGGTCCTGTGAATAATAAAAACCCAATTTTATATTATGTTTGTTACAAGCGTTTGCCAAATCGTAAATAATATCGCGTTTATAAGGTGTAGCGTCAACCACATTGTATTTATCAACTTTTGAGTGAAAAAGTGCAAAACCATCGTGGTGCTTTGTTGTTACTACAAAATATTTCATTCCACAGTCTTTTGCAAGTTTAATAATTTCATCTGCATTAAAGTAAATTGGGTTAAATACACTTGCAAGTTGCTCGTATTCTTTTATAGGAATAGCAAAGTGTGAACCAATCCACTCGGCATAATTATCACCTAATTTACCTTTGTACTCGCCACCCAGAATGGAATAAAGACCAAAATGCATCATCATTCCGTAACCGGCACTTTTAAAAAATTCTATATTGTTCATTTTATATCCCGTTCACTTTCAATTTCAATTATTTCGCAACCATTTTCTATAAATAATGGCAGAACTTTTTTCTCAAAATCTTCTGATGTGTTGGCGGGGTAGAGTGCTAAATCAATTTTTTTACCATTTTTTGAAACTAAAATATAGTGTGGAAAGTCTGATAATTCTACGCCAAAATGATAGTATTTTTCTACTTTGTAAACGGTGTCAAAATGTTCGTATCTTATTGCTTCCTGTCTTAAAGAGATGTATTTATTTTCCGGGAAATAAACTTTGTTTTCGGTAAAAACTACTGCGTTATTTACGGATGAAACGAGTAAAATAATTACAATGGTTTCAACAAAAATTGTAAAATGTTTCAAAAATCTATGAACCTCTTTTGGCTTCGAGTCAAGCTTCATTTTCTTTTTGAAACGTTTTTTAAATTCAAACGGATATCTGAAAGCCACTACTTCGGCAACGGAAAAAGCTGCAATAAGTAAAGTTACAATTGAAATTAAGTCACCATTCAGATAAAAAAGAGCGTCGTTATATTTTACTGCACATAAGCAAGTGTAAATAAAAATAAGAATTAAAGCAAAAACAGGGGTCGTTAAAAGCGCTTGAGTGAAAGTTTTAACTATTTTTGAAGGTTTTAAAAATGCGGTGGAATTTCCTGCAATTTTAGTATAGTTTTTGTATTTTTCATCTCTGTAAGGTGATGCATCACAATCCTTTAACTCACCATTTTTCAATGCCGTCAAAAGATTTTCTTCATAAAATGTTCTGTGTTTTTGTTTTTCTATTTTTTTTACTGCTTTTTCGTGGTTGCCTTTAAAAAATTCTGCTGCACCACCTAAAATAAAGTGACTTATTGTACTTTCAACATAATTTCTTATGAGCATTTCTCTTATTTTTACACTTGCGTCGAGAATTTCTAATTCTTTCTGGAAAATGTCATCTCCGACAAATTTATTTATTGCTTCTTTCTGGGATGCAATAAGTTTGTTTTTCTTAACACCATTTGCCGAAATTTCCTGTATAAGCGGAACAAAAGATTTTAATAAATCATTTATTTCGCCAAAACTTTCTATCATAATTTCTGTGGTGCAAATATAAGGATAAGTATAGCTTTTATAATTTTTTAATTCCGAAAATGCGAAAACATCATAAACAGAAAAAGGCAAAAAAGGGACGGACTCAAAGCCTACGCTGAGCCATATTGTGTTTGGAGCGTAAGCAAGGGGTCCGTTTTCTATAAAATATAAATCAATAAAAAAGTCATTGAATGAAAGTCGGGCAATAACGCCGTTTTTGTTTTTGCCACCGATTCCCGATGTTAAATCGCTGAATGCAATTGTGGGATTAAAGCCACAAAGCTTTGCACTTGCCCGACAGTTTGTTTTGAAAATTTCTGCTAAAGTCATCTTATAGCTAACTCGATTTCTTTGTTGATTTCTGCTCGTTTATTTAAAAGCCACTCAATGTCGTGTGGGTAGTTTTTAAATGTGAGTTCTGTATCAAGATTTTTTGTAAGAATTTTTAAAACGTGCTCTCGCGAAGTAAGTCTTTCCAGATATTTCATAGCACGATAGTCGCAAATGCCTTCGTAAAATACTTCGTGACGGGTAGAGTTGAGCGGTTGCATATATGGTCCCGGGTAAACAACAAATGAGTCACCTGACGGGAAAGCACCACCGGCATCTGTAACTTCAAATGGGTTTATATGCTTCTTTGAATATTGTGTGTACCAGAAGTTGTGACCCCATTGTAAAAAGCCTTTCGCTTCATATTTATAAAGGAGCATACCTAAAATTCTGTTTCGTGTTGGAGGCATTGCAAACATTCTGTTAGGTAAAAAGTCGTGAGTTTCACAACAGCAATAATAAGTCCAGAAATCTTTTACTTCTGCTTTAAATATATCAGCAACATCTTCACCACAAATAGGAGTTTTTACAAGACCTTGTCTGTAAATTTCAATTTCAGATAATGCATCAATAATATGAAAATCAGGGAAGAGTTGATTTATAATGTAAGACGCATTTTTATAATCTTCTATCTGCTCGTTGTTAGGTTCGTCAGAAACGTGTAAATAGCAGTTCTGCTTAATATCAAGTCTTTCAACTTCTTTAGTGAATGCTTTTGCAAAAACTGCAAGGAATTGTACATAATCTTTACCATTTGCAACGGTGTCCCAACCAAAAATCTGGCGCTGTATTCCTTTTACATTCGCCATAATTTTTGGTGCGTGTTTTGCACCCCATTGTGTAAAGAAGTGTGAAATTTCAAAATATTTAATACCACATTCTGTGCAGATTCTTACATATTTATCAAAATTACGGAAGCTGAAACGGTAGCCAACATCAATTTTATCAACTTCTACTAACTGGAAAGTAGGTCTTTCGCCACCTACTTCTGTGTCAAGTGGTGGTGTAAAAATTGGTGTATAAATCATATTAACACCGTGTGCTACTGCGTTTTTTACGTAGTTTCTTAAAAGT
>JAFSBS010000255.1 GCA_017437165.1 Clostridia bacterium | reverse complement strand
CGTTTTTACTACTGAAAATGGTAATTTAAAAGTATTTGTAGATTGTAGTGAGATTAAATGCTCAGGTGGTTTATATGTGGAAAAGTTATCTGTTCTTCCGGGTCTTTTATCAGTAAAAGACGCATTGAACGGTGAACATTTTATTATCCCTGACGGTGCAGGCGCTTTAGTCGATTTATCCGCAGAGATTTCCGAAGATTTGAAAATCTCTTCAGGAGTATATGGTAGTGATATTGCAGTGGAAGATTATAAAAAAGGAGCAGTTCTTCCTTGTTATGCTCTGGCGGACAGCAGAGAACTTTTAACAGTGTTTATTTCCGATGGTGATGCACTTTCAACAATTTATTGCAATCGCTCTGAAACTGTAGGCAAAGGTAATCTTTATTCTGAATTTACATTGACTGCGGTTTCAGGTGAAAGTACTGCAAAGAAGCTCACAGAACAGTACAATGGAATAGTTTCTTTAACTTTTAATTTTTCAGAAATTCAGAAAAATTCATACAATACACTTGCAGTTATATCACGTGATTTCTTAATAAAGAAAGGTTATCTTTCAGATTCAATCAAATATGATTTTGGTGATTTACCATTTTTTATAAATGTTATAGGTAGTCAAAAGGGTGGCGATGTTCTCACCGGTTTTGAAGATGCATCTGAAATAATATCGCTCTTGAACTCTAAAGGTGTACGAAATATTGTGTTAAGATATTCGGGTGCTTTTAAGGGCGGTTTAAAAGGTGATAGTGTTTCTAAAAATCCTGTTTTGAAATCACTGGGTGGAGCAGAAAAACTTACTTCACTTTGTAAGATTGCGACCGAACAAAGAAGTTCTGTCTGGGCAGATGTGAATATCTTTTCCGGTGGCACTGCGATTGCAAATCAAAAGGGTTTGGTAAAAGCACCACTTTACAACGAACAGTATGCTTATATGGGCAAAGAGTCATTATATACTGCGGTTTCTGACAGTTCAGTTGCCGGTAAAAATATTTCTGATGCTTATGGGTTAAGCAGTTCTATCGAAAACTTAAATATTACTTTGAATGACGCTTCATTCCTGCTTTTTACTGATAGTAACAAAAAAATAAATCGTCAGGAAATGCTTGAAAAAACTAAAGAGGGTGTAAAAGCACTTTCTGTTAATTCAGGACTTATGTTGAGTGAACCTGCTTTATGGCTTATGAATGGTGCTTCGGCGGTATCTTCAGTTCCTACGAAATCAACACTTGATGGTAACTTTGCAATTACAAGTGTACCGCTTTTACAGATGGTAATTCACGGTTCGGTTGTTTATGGCGGTGAACCTGTTAATGCAACAAAAGGTGGATGGAATTCAGTTTTGAAATCTATTGAATATGGTGCAGTACCGTCATTCTTATTTACTTATGAAGAATGTAATGATTTGTCTTATGGTAGTTATGCAACGCAGACTGCACAGTATTATTCAAAAGTAAAATCATTAAAAGCTGTACAGAATTTACCTATGACTTCTCACGAAAAACTTTTAAATGGTGTCTATAAAGTAACTTACGGATACAACAAAATTGTTTACATTAACTACAATAAATCTGTTGTTACAGTTGATGGTCTTCTTTTATCTCCACAAGATTTTATTTTAGTTTGATTTTTTGATAAAAACT
>JAFSBS010000254.1 GCA_017437165.1 Clostridia bacterium | reverse complement strand
ACCTGAAGACATTGGTAATGTAAGACAACCAACTTTGTGTGAACCACCGTGAAGACCTGCACCGCCTGTAAATAATCCGTAACCATAAGCAACCTGACATACATCCTTTTTAGTACCGCCTGCGGCAACAATAGCACGGGCACAGCAATCCTCCCACAAATCCACGTCATTCTGGGTGTAGAAAGCAACTACTCTACGTCCTGTTGTTCCTGAAGTAGAGTGGATACGAACACAATCTTCGAGCGGTTTTGCTAAAAGACCGTAAGGATATGCCTCTCTTAAATCTGCTTTTGATAAAAACGGAAGTTTATGTAAATCATCGATACCCTTGATATCTTCAGGTTTCACACCTTTTTCATCCATAAGATTGCGATAATAAGGTACATTTTCGTAAACGTGCTTGACTTGTTTAACTAATTTTTCAGATTGAAGCTTTTTCATTTCTTCTCTGGACATAGTTTCAAATTCTTTTTGATAGTAATTTTGTGACATTTTGTACACCCTTTCTGGTTTTTGTCTGAATATTTCCAAACTTATTTTTCGGAATGAGAACAAACAAAAACGCCCTCCGCATTCCGAAGAATACAGAGGACGAGATATTTTCCCGTGGTACCACCTCAGTTTGTCGCAATCTCACGATAACGACCTTATCAGGTACTATCATACCTTAGTTCTGTTACGGGAACGCCCGTTGCATCCTAATTAAGAAAATCTTGTTCAGTGCACTGCTAACAGAATGAATTCGAGAAGTGAGTCACATTGCCTTGCACCGTACGGCAACTCTCTGAAGAAACTCTCCGACCTACTACTTTCTGGTCATCGCATTTAACATTTTGAATATACCATTCTGACAAACAAAAGTCAATACTTTTGCCAAAAAAGTTTATTAAAAATCCAATATTTCAGATTGAATTATGAGTTATATCCCAGTTCAAAAGCTTTAAGATTTACGTCTAAAAACTTCTCCGGAACATTTTGTTTTAATGCATCTAACCAGATATCTTTTTCAATATCAGTAGTTTTTGCCATAGCGCCAATTAAAACAACATTTGCAGATTTCGGATTACCTGCTTCTACTGCTTTCACGAGTGCGTCAAGTGTGTAAATTTCTACTCCTGCATTTTTAATTGACTCTATAACACCTTCAGGATATTCAGCATCACCGATAACAACTGACATAGGGTCAATTTTTTGTGTATTGGCAACTATTTTACCGCCGATTTTAAGGTGATTTAACCAGCGAGCTGCTTCAAGTTGTTCAAATGCTAAAATAATATCTGCTTCACCAATACCTACAACCGGTGAATGCACTTTATCACCATATTTTACATAAGTAACAACAGAACCGCCACGCTGACTCATACCGTGAACTTCAGAAACTTTAACATCGTAACCTTTTAAAAGAAGTGCAGTACCTAAAATTCTACTTGAAAGAAGTGTACCTTGACCGCCTACACCAACTATCATAATTGATTTATTCATTTTACTGCCCTCCTTATTCGCAAATTGCGTCAAATTTGCAAAGTTGTTCGCAAACACCGCAACCTAAACATTGTGTAAAGTCAATTTGTGCCTTACCGTCTTTCATACTGATAGCAGGACAACCGATTTTCATACAAGCCTTGCATGATTTACATTTATCTTTATCTACCTTTAAAGCTGGTTTATGTTTAACTGTTTTAAGTAAAGCACAAGGTCTTCTTGAAATAACAACTGCTGCTTCATTTAATGAAAGCGCATTTTTAATTGTATCTTCTGTTTCTTTTAAATCGTAAGGGTCAACAACAAATACATTTTTAATACCAACTGCTTCACAGAGTTTTTCAAGACTTACTGCAGTTGCAGGATCACCTTTAATATTTTTACCTGTTGTCGGGTTCTGCTGGTGACCTGTCATACCTGTAATACTGTTATCAAGAATAATAGTAACAGAATTTGTATTGTTATAAGCAATATCTATAAGACCGGTAATACCTGAATGAATAAATGTTGAGTCACCGATAACTGCAACACTTCTGTTTGCATTTTCAGGGTCAGCCAAATTTCTGCCGTGAAGACCTGAAACGCTACCACCCATACAAAGAACTGTATCCATCATACCAAGTGGTTTTGCAACACCTAATGTATAACAACCAATGTCGCCGCTAACAGTAACATTAAGTCTTTTGAGTGCATAGAAAAGACCGCGGTGCGGACAACCTGCACAAAGCACAGGTGGTCTTGGTGGAATATTTACATCTGCTGTAACACTTTTTGCATCTTCTTTAAGAACAACTTTTTTAATAAGTCCTTGTGAATATTCACCCAAAAGTGTAAACGCTTCTTTACCTATAACATTCACGCCGATTTTTTTACAATGTGTTTCAATATAATCGTCAAGTTCTTCAAGAACGTAAACTGTTTCACATTCGTTACAGAAATCTTTAATAAGTTTTTCAGGAAGTGGATAAACACAACCTAATTTTAAATAAGACGCATTATCGCCTAACGCTTCTTTTGCGTAAGTATATGTAATACCAGATGTAATAACACCTATTTTCTTACTGTTATATTCAACTGTATTAAGACCGAGTTCAACCGCTTCTTTTTCACAGAATTCGGTTTGCTCTAAAATACGCTTTTCAACTTCTACGTGTTTTAACTTTGCATTTGCAGGTACCATTACATATTTCTGTGGATTCTTTACATAAGGTTTAAGACCATTGTCAACTCTTTCTGAAACTTCTGCAAGGCTTCTTGAGTGAGAAACTCTCGTAGTAAGTCTTAAAAGAACCGGTGTATCAAATCTTTCAGAAAGTGTGAATGCCATTTTAGAGAATTCAAGACATTCTTGTGAATCAGATGGTTCTAACATCATTATTTTAGAGCCTTTTGCATAGTGTCGGCTATCTTGCTCATTTTGTGATGAGTGCATACCGGGGTCATCGGCAACAATAATAACCATACCTGCGTTTACACCTGTGTAAGAAGATGTAAAAAGTGGGTCCGCTGCAACATTAAGACCTACGTGTTTCATAGCACAGAATGAACGGGCACCTGCAACCGCTGCACCAAAAGCAACTTCACAAGCAACTTTTTCGTTTGGTGCCCACTCACTTTTAATTTCATCGTAAGTAGCAATAAATTCTGTAATTTCAGTACTAGGTGTACCGGGATAACTTGAAGCAACTCTGCAACCTGCTTCGTAAAGACCACGTGCAACTGCTTCATTACCTAAAAGTAATTTTTTCATAATTTCAATCTTTCTCTCTATATGTAAATTTATTATTTTATTTCGTTTTGCTTTGCAACAACACTTTCGCCACAATACATTTCGCGTAATTTTGGTTTTTCTATTTTACCTGTAGGGTTACGTGGAACAGAAGCAAAGATAACTTTTCTTGGTCTTTTATATCTTGGTAAATCATAACAGAAATCGTTTATATCTTCTTCTGTAAGATTTTCGCCATCTTTAACTTCTATAATTGCAGTTGCAATTTCACCAAGACGAGCATCAGGAAGACCAATAACTGCAACATCTTTAATTAAACTGTGTTTTCTTAAGAAATCCTCAATCTGTACAGGGTAAAGGTTTTCACCACCGGAAATAATAACATCTTTCTTTCTGTCAACGAGGAATATAAAACCATCTTCATCTTCTCTTGCCATATCGCCTGTAAAGAGCCAACCATCACGAAGAACATCATTTGTTGCTTTTTCATCTTTGTAGTAGCAGGTCATAACACCGGGGCCTTTGACTGCCAATTCACCTACATCGCCTTTTTCAACAATTTCGCCCTTTTCGTTTACAATTTTAACATCCCAACCGTAACCTGCTTTACCGATTGCACCAACTTTGTGTACATTTTCTACACCCAAATGAACACAACCGGGACCGATTGATTCACTGAGACCATAGTTTGTATCATACTCGTGGTGTGGAAAAACGGAAAGCCATCGTTTTATAAGACTTGGCGGAACAGGTTGCGCACCTATGTGCATAAGTCTCCATTGAGAAAGCTCATATTGTGATAAATCAATATCTTTTCTCTCAATAGCATCAAGAATATCTTGCGCCCACGGAACCAAAAGCCAAATAATTGAACATTTTTCATCACTTGCAGTTTTTATAATCCACTGTGGTTTTGTACCTTTTAAAATAACTGCTTTACCGCCGACAACAAGTGAACCGAACCAGTGCATTTTAGCACCCGTGTGGTAAAGTGGCGGAATACATAAAAATACATCTTCTTTTGTCTGTGAATGATGAGCCTGTTCAGTTTTTGCTGCGTGAACAAGACTTCTGTGTGCGTGTAAAATCGCTTTTGGAAAACCTGTTGTACCGGATGAAAAATAAACTGCAGCATCATCATCGTCAGAAAGTGTAATATCAGGTGCTTTTGTTGAGCAATATGTAACAAGTTCATCGTAACTTTCTGAAAATGTCGGACAATCTTCACCCACATAAAATGTATATTTTACATCAGGAATTCTGTCACATATTTCTTCAACACGGCCAATAAACTCAGGACCAAAAACCAACACACTACTATCTGAAAGTTTTAAGCAGTATTTAATTTCTTCTGCAGTATAACGATAGTTAAGCGGTACCGCTAAAGCACCCGCTTTTAAAATACCAAAATACACCGGAAGCCATTCAAGACTGTTCATTAAAAGAATAGCAACTCTGTCACCTTTTTTTATTCCTCTTGAAAGAAGCAGATTACAGAAACGGTTTGCTTTTTTGTCGAATTCGCCCCAGGTCATTTCTTTTCTGACAGAATTTGTATTACCCGGCTCTATAAGTGAATATTCACGCCAGGTCATTCTGCTTTTTTCTTCTACTTCAGGATTGATTTCAACTAATGCAACATCGTCTTTAAAATTCTTTGCATTACTTACAAGGTATTCTGTAATAGGCAAAATACTCATTCCTTTATACAATATTATTCATAAAAATACATAGTAGATAATACACTTATTTCTTTAAAGTGTCAACATAATTTTCGATATCAAATTTTTCAACCGGACTATTGTTTTTAAGATATAACGGATGATGCGGGTGTCCTTTTTTGGAACGCTTACCTACCGTAAACCATTCCGCCCCGAATTCATTGCCAATTTCAATCATCTCTTTAACGCAATTTATTAAATACGGGCGTTTTTCAATTATAGTTCCCCACGCCGCCCAGACTGCAGGTATATTCCCGTTTTTGTAAGAAGAAAGAATGTAACGGAACGCTTTCATATTTTCGTTATGTAAAAAGGAGTTACTGCAAGAATCCATATCATTCGGATTAGTTGCTCTTTGCGCATAGACATTGAACATAATAAAACTGTCATATCCGTTAAAGTGAGCAGTTCTTTCAACAGATTTCAAAGTATTATCAAGGTCATCAGGTTTTGCAGTAGATGGATTTATACCAATGCAGATAAGAGGATTTTCACCACGTGTACCTAAAATATAACGATAATCAACATATTCATTTGGAACATAAATCCACTTATTTATATCATATTCATAAGAACCGTTTTTTTCATTTTCAAGCGCTTCATTAAATGATAAAATTTCTATTTCTTGTGTTTCACAAGTTGGAATATGCATAATTAAACCACCTTTAAAAATAATTGTTTCGGCATTTTCTTCATATACTTTATTATATCCGTTTAATGCACCATTTTCAACACATAACGACACTTTTAAACAATTATTTTTTAATATGTGATTTTCTTGACATTTCTTTACAATATATTATAATTATAATGTATTTATATTTTGAAATGAGGGTTTATTATGTACCATTCAATGACTATTGCAGGACTCGAAAGAAAACTTCCTTTATGCAAGTTAAATGACGACCTTAAAATCGGTGCTTTTGTTATTTTTGGTGACGCAGAATTAACAGTTGCGTGTGCAAAAGATTTATTAAAAAAAGCACCTGAATTTGATTACATAGTTACAGCGGAAGCAAAAGGTATTCCTCTCGCTCACGAAATGTCAAGGCAGAGCGGTAAGAAGTACTTTGTTGCAAGAAAAAAACCAAAGCTTTATATGACAGGCGTTTTTGAAGCAGTTGTAAATTCAATTACAACTGAAGGCGAACAAAAACTTTATTTAGACATCGCTGAAGCAGAAGAATTAAAAGGCAAACGAGTTATTATTGCAGATGATGTTATTTCTCTTGGCGAATCTTTAAAAGCAGTTCAGACACTTTTAGAAAAAGCAGGGGCTAATGTTGTTGCTAATATGACAATTCTTGCAGAGGGTGACGCTGCAAACAGAAAAGATATTATCTACTTGGAAAAACTCCCGCTCTTTAAAAATGACGGAACAATTTTAGAATAAGGAAATTTTTTAAAATGGCTGGTAAACTTTTTGTTGTTGGCACACCTATTGGTAATTTAGGTGATTTTTCACCGAGAGCAGTCGAAACACTTTCTTCGTGCGATTTTATTGCTGCAGAAGATACACGGGTTACCATTAAACTATTAAACCATTTTGGTATAAAAAAACCTATGATAAGTTACTACGAACACAACAAAGCAGGGCGTGGCAACAAAATTATAGAAAGAATTTTAAATGGTGAAAATTGTGCGCTCGTTTCAGATGCTGGTATGCCGATTATTTCAGACCCGGGCGAAGATTTAACAAAACTTTGCTATGAAAACAATATTGAAGTGTGTGCAGTACCGGGACCAAGCGCTCTTATAACTGCTCTTGCAATTTCAGGAATGAGTGCGGGTAGATTTACTTTCGAAGGTTTTTTAACTACTGCGAAACAGAACAGAAAAAAGCATTTGGAAGAATTAGTAAATGAAAAACGTACTATGATTTTTTATGAAGCACCACACAAATTACCTGCTACATTAAAAGATATGGCAGAGTATTTTGGTGACAGAAAAATTGCACTCGTTAAAGAACTTACTAAAATCCACGAAAATGTTGAACACACTACTCTTTTCGAAGCAAGTAAAAAGTACAGCGAAGTTGCTCCTAAAGGTGAATTTGTTGTAATAGTAGAAGGCAAAACAGAAGAACTTACTGAAGAAATCACTTTAGAAGTTGCAACCTCTATGGCAAAAGAATTAGTCGAAAACGGTGTTTCAATTAACGAGGCATCTAAAGAAATTGCAAAGAAAACAGGACTTAAAAAGAGTGATATATATAAATCTTTACAAGGGTGATTAAATGTTATTTGGTGTACAGTGGTACTTATGGGTGTTGCTTTTAGTTGTTTCCATTTTAGCAATATTTGTTTGTATAAAAGCATCTTCTGCTTCAAAAATAAGACGAGAAAAATTAAGAAAAGAAGCAGAAATATGGAAAAAAGATTATGAATTAAGACAGGAGTTCAGAACACTCTCATTAGAAAAACTTAATTCTACTGACACCAACAAAATGCTTTCGGGTGTTTGTATGAATATTCAGATTGAATTAGAAAATGCACCTGATATGAATGAAGCATTTTCTATGTTACCGAATGAAAAGAAATACATCTATTGCTTAGAGTATTTTGACGAGGATGCCACAAAAAGTCTTTCAACATTTTTCAAGAATAATGGTACTCCCCTTACAGATTTTGTAACCCAAGCAATAAAGGCAGTTGGCTACAACGAGATTT
>JAFSBS010000253.1 GCA_017437165.1 Clostridia bacterium | reverse complement strand
GGTCGTCTTTCTGATGCAGTCAAAAGAATGAATTTTTCACCTTTAGGTTCTTGCGCACTATCAGGTACTACATATAATACCGATAGAGAATTTGTAGCAGAAAAATTAGATTTTTATGGTATTACACAAAATAGTATTGATGGTGTTTCAGATAGAGATTTCTGTGTTGAATTACTTTCTTGCTTCAGTCTTATTATGATGCACCTTTCAAGATTTTCAGAAGAAGTAATTCTCTGGTCTTCATGGGAATTCAAATTTATTGAGTTAGATGACTCATATACAACAGGTTCAAGTATTATGCCACAGAAGAAAAATCCTGATATGGCAGAATTAGTGCGTGGTAAAACGGGTAGAGTTTACGGTGATTTAATGTCGCTTTTAACTTCTTTAAAAGGTTTACCACTTGCGTATAACAAAGATATGCAGGAAGATAAAGAAGCAATTTTTGATGGTATTGAAACAGTAAAAAAATGCTTAAGTATTTTTGCACCAATGATTTCTACGATGGTTGCATTGAAAGATAATATGTATAAAGCGGCACAAAAAGGTTTTATAAACGCAACAGATTTGGCAGATTACCTTGTTAAAAAGGGTATTCCTTTCCGTTCCGCTTATAAAATTGTAGGTCAGATTGTTGCAAAATGTATTGATGAAAATATCGTTCTTGATAATATGGAACTTTCTGAATATCAGAAAATCAGTGAATTGTTTGATAATGATTTATACGAAGAGATTTCACTTGAAACTTGTATTAAAAAGAGAATTTCTGCAGGTTCAACAGGTTATGAATCAGTAGAAAAACAAATAGAGTATGTTACGGAGTTTATAAATGGCAAAAAAGATATTTATTGATGGTAAAGCAGGTACTACGGGTCTCAGAATTTTTGAAAGACTTGAAAATTTTGAAGGTATCGAAATTATTACACTTAGCGAAGAAAAAAGAAAAGACATAAATGCAAGAAAAGAAGCACTTAATAGTGCAGATATTGCTTTTTTATGTCTGCCTGATGATGCAGCAAGAGAATCTGTAAGTCTTATTGAAAATGATAATACAGTTGTAATTGATACTTCAACTGCTCACAGAACAGACGAGAATTTTGCTTATGGTTTTCCTGAACTTTCAAAGAATCATAAAGAAAAACTTAAAAGCAGTAAGAGAATTGCGGTGCCGGGTTGTCACGCAAGTGGTTTTATTGCACTCATATATCCGCTTATCGAAAGTGGTGTTTTGGGTGAAAGTGAAAATCTTTCTTGCTTTTCGCTCACAGGATATTCCGGCGGCGGTAAAAAGATGATTGCTGAATACGAGGATGCAGAAAGAGAGGAACTTTTAGATGCTCCGAGACAATATGGTTTAACTCAACAACACAAGCATTTAAAAGAAATGAAAGCGATTTCAAAAATAGAAAATGCCCCTGTATTCTGCCCGGTGGTAGCACCTTTTTATTCAGGTATGGAAGTGACCGTGCCGATATTTAAAAATATGCTTAAAAATGATACTACAATTGAAGATATCAAAAGTGTTTATAAAGAAAAATATCAGGGACCTATTGTGGAGTTTAAAGAAGCTAATGACGAATCCGGATTTATTTCTGCCGGTACTTATTCAGGTCTTGACTCAATGGAAATTTCAGTTTTCGGTAACGAAGACAGAATTATTCTTACTGCAAGATACGACAATTTAGGGAAAGGTGCTTCGGGTGCTGCAATAGAATGCCTTAATATTGTTTTAGGGCAAGATGAAACAACAGGTTTAGTTATAAAATAATCTCATTCAGGAGAAAGTAGTTATGGAAATTATAAATGGTGGCGTTTGCGCTGCAACAGGTTTCACCGCCGGTGGTATTCACTGCGGTATAAGAAAAAATAAAACAAAAAAAGATTTAGCACTGATATTCAGCGAAAAAAGAGCGGCGACAGCGGCAGTTTATACTACAAATTTAGTAAAAGGTGCGCCTCTTGTAGTTACTAAAAATCATATTGCGGATGGTTTCGCACAAGCAGTTATCTGTAATAGCGGTAACGCTAATACCTGCAACGCAAACGGGATTGAAATTGCTGAAGGTATGAGTAAATTAGTAGCAGAAACTATGAATATAAAAGATAGTGATGTTGTAGTTGCTTCAACCGGTGTTATAGGTCAACCACTCGATATCGAACCAATAAAAAATGGTATGGAAGAATTAAAAAATTCTTTGGGTAACAATAGTCAGGATGCTGCAGAGGGTATTATGACAACTGATACAGTTTTAAAAGAAATTGCTGTTTCTTTTAATGTTGGCGGAAAAGAATGTAAAATCGGCGGTATTGCAAAAGGCTCCGGTATGATTCATCCCAATATGGCAACAATGCTCGTGTTTATTACAACTGACTGTGCAATTTCACCCGAAATGTTACAAAAAGCACTTTCGACAGATATAAAAAACACATTCAATATGGTTAGTGTTGATGGCGATACATCGACAAATGATATGGTGACAGTTCTTGCTAATGGTATGGCAGGTAATGAAGAAATTACTGATGATGGTGAAGATTTCGATATCTTTATGAAAGCGCTCAACACAATAACCGTTCATCTTTGCAGAATGATTGCAGGTGACGGTGAGGGTGCAACGAAACTTTTAGAGTGTCAGGTAAATGGTGCAAAAACTGAAAATATCGCAAAGACGGTTGCAAAAAGTGTAATTTGTTCATCACTAACAAAAGCGGCAATGTTCGGTGCCGATGCAAATTGGGGCAGAGTTCTTTGTGCTATTGGTTACAGTGGTGCAGATGTAGATGTTACAAAAATTGATGTTTCATTTATATCAGATAAAGGTGAAATTCTCGTTTGTAAAAACGGTGCAGGTGTCGATTTCTCTGAAGAAAAAGCGAAAGAAATTCTTTTAGAAAAAGAAATTATCACAAAAATTGAGTTGAATGATGGCGATTCTTCTGCTGCTGCATGGGGTTGCGATTTAACTTACGAATACGTAAAAATCAATGGAGATTACAGAACATGATAGATAAAAATGTTACAAATTTAGACAGAGCGGAAATTCTTACACAGGCTTTGCCATATATTCAGAAATATCACGAAAAGATTATCGTTGTAAAATATGGCGGTAATGCTATGGTAAGCGAAGAATTAAAACAACAGGTTATGGAAGATATTGTTCTTCTTCATCTTATAGGTGTAAAGGTTGTTTTAGTGCATGGCGGTGGTCCTGAAATTACAGAAACATTAAATAAAATAGGTAAGGAAAGCAAGTTCGTTGATGGTCTCCGTGTTACCGACAAAGAAACTGCTGATGTGGTACAAATGGTACTCGCGGGTAAAATAAATAAATCTCTCGTTAATCTTATTCAGATAAAAGGTGGCAAGGCTATTGGTATTTCGGGTCTTGATGGCCACATGATTGAAGCAGAAGTCAAAGACGAAAGATTAGGTTTTGTAGGCAGAATTACAAAAGTAGATGTAACTCCTGTTTTAGATGTTCTTGAAAAAGGTTATATTCCTGTTGTTTCAACTGTTGGTTGTGACAATGCAGGTAATGTTTATAATATAAATGCTGATACGGCGGCGTCTTATATAGCGGGTGCTATGAATGCAACAAGACTTATTTCTATGACTGATATTGCGGGTGTTTTAAAGGATAAAGATGACCCGAATTCCATTATTAAATGCATTAACATTGAAGATGCACAGAAGTTATTTCAGTCAGGTGTTATTTCAGGCGGAATGATTCCTAAAGTTGAATGTTGTATAGATGCAATAAGAAAAGGTGTAGAGAAAGTAATTATAATGGATGGTAGAATACCACACTCAATACTTATAGAGTTATTGACAGATGAGGGTGCAGGTACAATGGTTACCGAAGAATATGACGATGAAAGATAAGGAGATTAAAATGAGTGTCAAGGAGAAAGATAAGTATTATATAGCAAATACTTACGGAAGATTTCCCATTGAAATTGTTTCCGGCAAAGGCTCAACGGTAGTTGATGAAAACGGTAAAGAATATATTGATATGGGCAGTGGTATCGCGGTAAATATTTTTGGTATGTGTGACGAGGAATGGGTAAGTGCAGTAGCAAAACAACTTACTGTTTGTCAGCATACATCTAATCTTTATTACTCAGAACCTTGTGTAAAACTTGCAGAACTTCTTTGTGAAAAAACAGGTATGAAAAAAGTGTTTTTCGGTAATTCCGGAGCAGAAGCAAATGAAGGTGCGATAAAAACTGCAAGAAAATATGCGTTCGAGAAAAAAGGTAAGGATTATTACAAAATCTTGACTTTAAACAACAGTTTCCACGGTAGAACAATTACAACTCTTGCGGCAACCGGTCAGGATGTTTTTCATAATGACTTTTTACCACTTACTGACGGTTTTGTTTATGTAGATGCAAATGATGTTGAAATGCTTAAAAAGACAGTAGCCGAAAACAAGTTAGCGGCTATTATGTTTGAAACTGTTCAGGGTGAAGGTGGTGTAGTGCCGCTTACAAATGAATTTGTTTCTGCAATTAAAGAAATATGTGAAAAAGAAGATATTTTAATGATTGTTGATGAAGTTCAGACAGGTAACGGCAGAACAGGTAAACTTTACGGATATATGCATTACGGAATTACACCTGACATTGTAACAACCGCAAAAGGTTTAGGCGGCGGACTTCCTATTGGTGCTGTTATGTTCGGGGAGAAAACAAAAGATGTTTTAACAAGTGGTACTCACGGTTCAACTTTCGGTGGGAATCCGATTGCTTGTGCGGGTGCAGTTAACATTATTTCTCGTCTTACTTACGGATTTTTAGAAGATGTAAACCGAAAATCAAAATATATAATTAAAGAACTCGAAAATGCAGATGGTGTAAAAAGTGTTACAGGTCTTGGTCTTATGCTCGGTATTGAAACTGAAAAAGATGCAGGCGAAGTAATAAAAATTTGCCAGGAAAACGGAGTTCTTCCAATAAAGGCAAAAAATAAAGTAAGACTTTTACCACCACTCAATATCAGCGATGATGAATTGATAAAAGCAATCCGTGTTATAAAAAAAGCAGTAAAGGTTGATTGAAATGAATTTAGCAGGTAAAGATTTTTTGAAATTACTTGATTATACAAGTGAAGAAATAGAATACCTTATAGACCTTGCGGCAGACCTTAAAGAAAAAAAGAAAAAGGGTGTTCCACATGAAGTTTTAAAAGGTAAAAATATTGCGCTTATATTTGAAAAAACAAGCACAAGAACCCGTTGCAGTTTTGAAGTTGCTGCAAGAGATTTGGGTATGGGTGTTACTTACCTTGACCCGTCTGCTTCACAAATTGGCAGAAAAGAAAGTATTGCTGATACTGCAAGAGTGCTTTCTTCAATTTATGACGGAATAGAATATCGTGGTTATGGTCAGGAAGTTGTTGAAGAACTTGCAAGATATTCCTCTGTTCCTGTTTGGAATGGTCTTACAAACGAATTTCATCCTACACAGATTCTTGCCGATTTTCTTACAATAAAAGAGGAATTTGGTTATTTAAAGGGCATAAACTTTGTATATCTTGGTGATGCAAGATATAATATGGGTAACTCTTTAATGGTTGGTTGTGCTAAAATGGGACTCAATTTTGTTGCGTGCGCACCTAAAAAATATTTTCCGGATACCGATTTGGTTGGTGAATGTAAAAAAATTGCAAAATCAACCGGAGCAACCTTAACATTTTCAGAGGACCCTGTTTCAGCAGTTAAAAATGCTGATGTAGTTTATACAGACGTATGGGTTTCAATGGGTGAACCTGAACTTGTATGGGCAGAAAGAATAAATGATTTGTCAAAGTATCAGGTGAATAAAGAATTGATGTCACACACAGGTAAAGACACAATATTTATGCACTGTCTTCCTTCTTATCATGATAAAAAGACTGAAATCGGTAAAAAAATCTGCGACAAGTTCAACAGAACTGCAGTTGAAGTTACCGACGATGTTTTTGAAAGTGAGCAATCAGTTGTATTCCAGGAAGCAGAAAACAGAATGCATACAATAAAAGCTGTAATGCTTGCGACTCTTAAGTAGATTTCAGGAACAGGAAT
Organism: Clostridia bacterium; assembly: GCA_017437165.1. Classification (GTDB taxonomy): domain Bacteria; phylum Bacillota; class Clostridia; order Oscillospirales; family Acutalibacteraceae; genus DTU089. Next base: position 3,601 of record JAFSBS010000253.1, on the reverse strand, counting down.
CAGAAAAAAGTTAATAATGCGTCTTGTCATTTGAAGTTGATTTTAGTATCAGCTAAAAATGATAAGACGTGTTTATTTTGAGAACTATTTCCTATTTCCTAATTCCTAAATACGTATTGACTTTATGATGAAAAATTAGTACAATTAAAATGTATAGATATGCTATAAATTATTTTAAATAAAAGGGAAGTGTTTTGGTGAAAAGATTACTTAGTTCACTTTTAGCTGTTGTATTTGTTATAGGTGTGTGTGTTTCTGCACCAATAACAGCAAGTGCAAGCTATTCAGAAACAATAGACAACTGGCATATTTCGTATGAACAAGATGGAACAACCTGCGTTATTACTCAATATTCTGACAGAGATGCAACGGAGGTTGAAATTCCCGCATCATTTATAATAGGGGGAAAAGAATATACTGTAACTGATGTCAATATGACAATGAATCCATTTGCAGGTTGCCCTAACCTTGAAACCATTACACTTGCAGAGGGTAATAATGTTCTTACTATTGTAGATGGCATACTTTATAATAGTAATCAAACAATGTTGCTCACATACCCCGGGGCAAAAACAGGTGACAGTTTAACGGTTCTCGAGACTGCAACAGCACTTGCAATTGGGGCTTTGGTTGATGCAAAAGAATTAAAATATATATTCTATGATGGTGAAGTAGCACAATTAGGAGGGACTTATGATCTCCTTCAGTTTGCTTTCCATTATGGTACAACTGACCACATAAGAAGTTCTGACACAAAGAAAATTTCAGATGCAACTTGTATAAAAGGTGAAGTTACAGGTTACTACTGTACTGTTGACAGATGTGACAAAATAATTGAAACTGTTACAAGCGAAACAGTTGACCCTGATGCCCATACCGAAGGTGGTTGGGAGCAAAAAACCCCTGCAACTTGTAATGCAGAAGGCGAAATGGTAAAAAAATGTACTCTTTGTGGTGATGAACTTGAAACAGAGAGTATTGAAGTTTTACCACATACAATGGGTGGCTGGATGTTGGATTCTGCACCTACTTGTGTTGAAAATGGTTTAATGCACAGAAGTTGTACCAATGACGGATGTGATTATAAAGAAGAAGCAGAGATTACCGCAACAGGTGTTCACACACCGGGCGAGTGGGATGTAAAAACGCCTGCAACCTGTGACAATGAGGGTGTTAAAGTAAGAAAATGTACTGTTTGTGATTTTGAATGTGAAACAGGCGTAATTACTGCTCAACACACATTAGGCGAATGGGAAACAACAAAAAATCCGACTTGTAAAGAAGCGGGTGAACGCGAAAGAAAATGTACAGTTGAAAACTGTGAATATAAAGAAACTGAAAGCATAGATCCACTTGCACATACAGCGGGTGCATGGAGCTTTGTTAAAGACTCTACCTGTTCAGAAGAAGGTAAGTTAGAAAAGATTTGTACGGTTTGTAAAGAAGTAATTGAAACTGCGACAATTCCTGTAAAAGACCACGATTTTTCTGAATGGGAAGAAACAAAAGCACCTACTTGTACTGAAGTAGGTGAAGAAAAAAGAGAATGTAAAGATTGTGAAGCCTTTGAAACAAGAGAAGTCAATGTTTTAGGTCACGATTTCAGTGAAGAATTCACAATTGATTCAGAATCTACTTGCACTGAAACAGGTTCAAAGTCAAAACATTGTTCCCGTTGTACGGAAAAAACAGAGGTAACAGTAATTGATGCTCTTGGTCACGATTACGAAAATGTTGATTTTACAATTGATTTAGAACCTACTTGTACAGAAGCGGGTTCAAAATCAAAACATTGTACACGTTGTGAAGAAAAATCCGAAATTACAGAAATAGAAGCAACAGGTCATATTGATTTTGTTTATGAAACAATAAAAGAAGCAACTTGTACTACTGCGGGTTCAATGCTTAAAAAATGTAAATGTGGCGAAGAATTGGAAACGATTGTAACTTCACCTAAAGACCACGTTTTGAGTGATTGGATTGTTGATAAAGAGGCAACCTGTACTACTGCAGGTTCAAAACACAAAATGTGTACTGTATGTAAAGCAGTTTTAGAGTCCGGTACAATAGATATTTTAGGTCATACTTATGGCGAATGGACTATTACAAAGACTGCTACTTGCTTTGAAGATGGTTCAAAATACAGAATTTGTTCTGTTTGTGAAGATAAAGAAATAGTTGTAATAGAAAAAATTGCTCATAAAAATGCAGAAATCAAAGACCAGAAAGATGCTACTTGTCTTGAAGATGGTTATTCAGGGGACAAATACTGCCCTGATTGTGAAGAAATTATAGAAACCGGTAAAGTTTTAAAAGCAACCGGTCACACATCAAGTGAATGGATTACAGATAAAGAAGCAACATTTACTGAAGAAGGTGCGCAACACAAAGAGTGTACAGTTTGTAAAGTTGAACTCGAAAAAGCAGTGTTGAGTAAACTTACACTTGATACACCAAAAGTTACAATTGAAAATGCAGCGAATGGTATAAAAGTAACTTTTACTCAGGACGAAGATGCTTTGGGTTATATTGTTTATTCTTCTCAGTATAACAAAAAAACTAAAAGTTGGTCCGGTTGGAAAAATCGAGGAACATTAAAAGCAACTGCTTCTTCTTGGGTAGATAAGAAAGTAGAAAAAGGTGTAACTTATAAATATGCTGTTCGTGCAGTAAATGGTGAATTCAGGAGTGCATATAAAGAATGTGCAGGTCTTACATTTATTGAAGCACCATCATCAACAGTTGCAATTTCAACAACAGGTCTTTTAATTAAGTGGAATAAAATAGATGGTGCTGACAGTTACATTGTTTATCGTTCAGAAATGAAAAATAATAAATGGTCAAAGTGGGAAACACTTGGAAAAACTGTTGAAGCAAAAAATTCCTGGTTTGATGACAAAACAGTAAGTGGTGTAAGCTACAGATATGCTGTTCGTGCTGTTGACGGAAAAACAAGAAGTGGTTATATTGCGTCTGCTTCTATGGTTTATCTTGAACAACCAACATTAGTAATTTCTAATTCTGCAAATGGTATAACAGGTACATGGGAAAAAATAGATGGTGCAAAAGGTTATATTATTTATCGTTCAGAAATGAAAAACGGCAAATGGACAAAATGGATAAACCTTGGTAAAACAAAGGAAACTGCAAAGTCATTTACAGATAAGACGGTTAATTCAGGTAGTCAGTATAAATATACCCTCTGCGCAGTAAATGGTAGCGTTAAGAGTACGTATAAAGACTCAAATACACTTATTTATCTTCAGCAACCTACTCTTAAAATTACAAATGGTGAAAAAGCGATTTCAGGAAGCTGGAATACTGTTAAGGGTGCAAAAGGTTATATTATTTACCGTTCAGAAATAAAAGATGGTAAATGGACAAAATGGGTGAATCTTGGCACAGCAAAAGAAACCGCAAAGTCATTTACAGATAAAACGGTTAAATCAGGTGTGACTTACAAATATACAGTAAGAGCAATAAATGGTAAGTATAAGAGTAGTTATACAGATTCCAATAATCTCGTGTTCCTTTCAGTTCCAACAGTTAAATCGGTAAACGACACAACAGGTGTAAAGGTAACATGGAATAAAATAGATGG
>JAFSBS010000252.1 GCA_017437165.1 Clostridia bacterium | reverse complement strand
GGTACATATAAGCAAGTGTTATCAGTACACCAATAACAAGCGATACAATAAGACAAATAAGAAAATCAGTTACACTGATTACCGCTGTAAAATCCGAGTCAAATAATCCTTTAAATAAATTTTCAAACATTTTTAGTTACCTCCAGCATATTATATAAATTTATTGTATGAGTCTGTGGAAAAACAAGTGTTTTATAAGCAGTTCCATACTTAGAAAAAGAAGTTTTATAAATTTTTTCTTCTGACAAAACTTCTGTCATCCACAAAGGAATACCACCGCTGCACTTTATTTCCATTAAAACTTTATCATCAGGGAGAATCTGTGTACCATAAATATCTGATGCGAGTGATAAATCATCTTGTCTGCAAAGAATTTTATCATCAAATGTCACACGAAAATCAGTACCATCAAGAGAATAATAAGCCTCTCTTTCATAAGAAAGAAACACACTCGGATGAAGCGAGTTATAAAACCCGAGAAAATAATTAATCTCGTTTGTTATCTGATTATTTTCAGTTATATTTTTCTCACCTGCTAACCACTTCATTGCTTCGTCATTCAGTAAAGCCACTCTTCTTTTGTAAACTATATGATTATATTTCTTTTTTAGTTCAACAAATACTTTACTGTCACCGGACACTTTACTGTAACTACGGATACGCAGTTTTTCTTTATAGACAGGTTTATCTATAGAACGGCGAATTAAGAGATAAGCGTCAGTGTCGTAATAAAGGTTGCGTATAATTGTTCTACCGTACTTATCGAGTTTCATATATGGAGACATTGCACTTAGCACTTTTTCTTTTTGTGCGGATGTAAGCATATATTTAAGCTCATATCTTTTAAAAACACTCTGAAAAGACATAAAAACCTCCTGTACTCTGATTTTAACATTGTACAGGAGTTAAATTGAAGTTTTATTGAATTTTTTAATTATTTTAACAATGGAATTTTCACCTGAAATTCTACTAGTCCATCATAACAATTTACGCGGATAGTTCCGTTATGTGAAGTTACAATTGCTTTTGCAATAGCAAGCCCTAAACCATAGTGATTGCTTTCACCGTTACGGACTGAATCGACACGGTAAAATCTTTCAAATAACTTTTCACGATGTTCTTTGGGAATTTCATCACCTTTATTTATAACAGAAAGTTTTGCAGAATTATTTTCTTTTGTAAGCTCCAGCGTAACTTCGCCCTTATCGGTACTGTGCTTTATAGCGTTATCAATAAGAATAGAGGCAAGTTGTTTTAACTGAGCACTGTTACCCATAACCTTTATATCGTTTACAATATTACTATTGAGTGTAAATCCATTTTCAAAAGCGACACTTTCAAATGGTAACACTTCACCTGAAACAAGATGACTTAAATCGACCTGTTCCATTTGCGGAGTTACATTTTCTGTTCTCGCAAGTTCTAAAAGTTGCGCCACGAGTAAACTCATACGCTCATTTTCATATTGTATATTTTTAAGCCACTGATTGTCGCCCAATTCTCTTTCTAAAAGTTCTGCATTTGCACTTACCACAGAAACAGGAGTTTTCAACTCGTGACCTGCATCTGAAACAAATTGTTTTTGCTTTTTGTAACCTTCTTCAAGTGGGTCAACAATCTTTTTCGCAAGAAACTTTGCTAAAAAGAAAAACGCTACCAGTGCGACTGCTCCAAAAATCAGTGTATAACGGAACAATGTTACCGCATTTTCATTTACAACAGTATTATCCATAAATGTAACAAGGATATAACCGTTTTTATCTGTTTTATAAAATGAGAGATTATTTATCGTTCCTGATATTTTTTTATTTGATACAATTTTTTCGGCTAATCCTTTTAAATCAGTATCGCTGTAAACTGTCGGTTGTTCATTTCTTATTTCGATTACTTCACCTTCATAAGACACTGCAACTGTATAAAATTCAGAAAGTTTAAACATCGGTGAATCTTCAAATCTATGCTTAAACTCAGGTTCTCCATCAGGAAATGGTTTTAAAGGCTCAATAAACTCATCTTTCGGTTGAGAAAGTTCGTACATTCCAGAGTGGGTTTTAAGCATCTGTTCATTTTGCTTTGTCATTTCTAAATAACTTGAAGTATAAATAACACCAAGCGTACCAACCCACAATAAGACAAGGATAGACATAATAGAAAAAACTATTTTCTTTCTTGATTTCTCAAACATTGTCGCACCTCAATTCATAACCAACACCGCGAACCGCTTTAATTTCAGTCTTTGCACCGACAAAGTTAAGTTTCTTCCTTGTAAAAGACATATAGACCTCAACATTGTTATATTCTGCTTCGTCCTCAAATCCCCAGATTTTAACCGCAAGTTGTTCACGCGTTAAAATCTGCCCACTGTTTGCAATTAAATATTCTAAAATTCTGTATTCTTTTTCACTTACCCTTACACCTTGTCCATTTTTAACACACGATAATGTAAGGGACCCTGTATCAAGAGTAATGTCCCCGAATGACAATACACCATCATTTGTATCTAAAACTCGTCTGCCTAAAGCACGAAGTCGTGCGAGTAATTCTTTTGTCATAAAAGGTTTTGTCAAGTAATCATCTGCACCGCTGTCAAGTCCTGTAACTTTATCATCAATTTCAGATTTTGCAGTAAGCATAAGTATGGGTGTTTTTACACCTTTACTTCTCGCTCTTTTTGCAACATCAAACCCATTCATTCCAGGGAGCATAACATCAAGAATTATGATGTCATAAATATTGCTTTCAATAGCAGAAAGACCATCAATGCCATTGTCATAATGGTCAACTTCATATTTTTCAAGCCGTAATATTTCTGAGAGTGCCTCAGCCATTCGTTTTTCATCTTCAACAAGTAACAGTCGCATAGTTATCCCCTTTTAGCAATTATAAAATCATTATAACACAAATTATT
>JAFSBS010000251.1 GCA_017437165.1 Clostridia bacterium | reverse complement strand
GGGGTCGGTTAGCGTGAAAACCGACCCCTGATTGTTTTGTTGAATTTTTGGTGGAGATGGCGAGATTCGAACTCGCGTCCGAAGACCTATTCCCCAAACTTTCTACGAGCGTAGTTTATCTTTTAAGTTTCCCCTTTAAAATCGCCGATAAACAGGCTAAATTAAAGGGTAGCCCTTTAAGTCCGTACAAGCTACAAGGCTCTCACTTGTGCCGGTGCACCGCTAAGATGACACCCTTACCTGAATCGCGGTATTTTCAGTCAGGATGAGCCGCCATTAAGCAGCAGCTAAAACTGTTTTATTATTGTCAGTTATTTTTAAGTTGTGACTTTTATAGTGGCGCCACTCCACTGCTCGCTTATCTGGGTTCAAAATCCCCGTCGAAATCCTTTCATCCCCATATTTCGCTTTCGCTCAAGTGAAGAGTGAAAAGTGAATAGTGAAGAATTAAGGGGACGCTGTGCGTCCGATTGTATTCGCTTCGCGTTTGATTTTATTCTATGATAATAGAAACAGTAGTGTTATCGTCACTGACAACATTGAGTATTTCTCCGGTTGCTCCGTTTTCGACAAGAGTAAGTATTTCGTCAAACTTAATATTGTCAATAGCACCATTGCCTATTATACCTGAAATACCATTACCTATTTTAGCAAACTTTTTAATCATTGACAAGGGGAGGGAAATATTTACCGGATTTTGATTTTGCCTTATAACATTGATATTTATTTTCAGGTTTGAAGTATCAACATTATTGTGTTTTTCTTTTTGAGCCTTATCTTTTTTGCCTGTGAGAAGCTCATCCGTTGTCATATCAAGTATTTCTGCAATTTTAGGTAAAAGCTGAATATCAGGACAAGAAATATCATTTTCCCATTTTGAAACTGCTTGTGAAGTTACATCAAGCAGTTGTGAAAATTGTTCTTGCGTATAGCCTTTAGATTTTCTTGCTTGTGAAATTCTTGAGCCAATTGTTTTTGTAGCATCTTGCTGTTCGGTAGTTTCACTTGTTTCATTTTTGTTTTGCTTTTCATCATACTCATTTGAAATAAAGTTTTTGAAAAAAATTGCCATTGTTCATTCTCCTTTTGGTACGATGTACCGTTTTTTGTAACTTCATTTTAACGCGAAATGAAAAAATAATGAAGATAACAAAGGTTGAAACAAGTAAAATTCATTAAACTATTGGTTGATTTTTCCGTTAAATTAACTTAACTGATGGTTTAATAGTCTGATTTCGCTGAATAATAGCGTCGCAGACCCTTAATTTTCAATTTTCAATTTTAAATTTTTAATTCTTTTCGCGCATTGAACGCTCTATATCTCTCTGGGCTGATTTTTTTGCCGCGTCTTCTCGTTTATCGTAAAGTTTTTTACCTTTACAGAGTCCTATTTGCATTTTTGCTCTGCCTTGAGAATTAAAGTATATGGAAAGGGGAATTAAAGCACAACCTTGTTGCTTAACTTCGCCCATAAGACGCATAATTTCTTTCTTATGCATTAAAAGCCTTTTTGGTCTTAACGGGTCGCGGTTAAAACGGTTCCCGTGGTCGTAGGGTGAAATATGCACACCATTTGCGAGCATTTCACCATTTACAACACTACACCATGAATCTTTGAGATTAACTTTGCCAAGTCTTAAAGATTTAACCTCTGTACCACAAAGTTCAATCCCGGCTTCATAAGTTTCAAGGACAAAATAATCGTGGTATGCTTTTTTGTTTTGTGCAACTGTTTTGCTTTCTGCTTTCGGCATAATCATTTCATCCTTTCATAAAATTTATTGGAATTTATAATTCGCGTCTGCCTTCAAGTGCGCGAAGTAAAGTAACATCATCTGCGTACTCTATATCGGCACCGACAGGAATACCATAAGCAAGTCTTGTAACTTTTACTTCAAAAGGTTTTAAGAGTTTACCTATGTACATTGCAGTTGTATCGCCCTCTAAAGTAGGGTTTGTTGCCATAATAACTTCTTTTATTTCACCGGTGGCAACTCTTTCTACAAGTGACTTTATTGTTAGTTGTTCAGGACCTACACCATTCATTGGTGAAATTGTACCGTGTAAAACGTGGTAAATACCTTGGAATTCCCTTGTTCTTTCGAGCGCCGGAACATCACGAGGGTCTTCAACCACACAAAGAAGGGAATGGTCACGTGTTGCGCTTTCGCATATTGGACAAAGTTCGTTTTCTGTTAAGTTGTGACAGAGCGAACAATGATGTATTTTTGTGTGTGCTTCCATTATTGCATCGGCAAATTCTTTTGCTTCATTATCAGGCAAATCAAGAACATGAAAAGCCATTCTCTGTGCAGTTTTTCTGCCGATAGATGGTATTTTTTGAAACTGCTCTACTAATTTTTCGAGCGCTGCTACATCGTAAGTTGCCATAGATTAAAAACCGAAACCTGCAGGGAGACCAAGACCACTTGTCACGCTACCCATTTTTTGTTCCATTGTTTCAGATGCTTTTCTTAATGCTTCGTTAGTTGCAGCAACAATCATATCTGAAAGAATTTCTACGTCATCAGGGTCAACAACTTCAGGTTTGATATTTACAGAAAGAATTTCGTGCTTGCCGTTTACTTTTACTTCAACAGCACCGCCACCTGAACATGCTTCAAATTCACTTTCTTCAACTTCTTGTTGCACACGAGCCATTTCGTTCTGCATATCCTGGATTTTTTTCATCATATT
>JAFSBS010000250.1 GCA_017437165.1 Clostridia bacterium | reverse complement strand
TTCTTGCAGACGCTTTCAAGGATAAAGCATTTTTTGCATTTGAAAGATGCAATGTAAACACTTACATTGAAAATCTTGAAAAACGCTACGAAAAAGAGCCTGATATGAGGGATAAAATCACCGAGCAGATTGCAGACGCAAAGAAAGTCCGTAACGAGCGTGGCGAGATTGTTCCCCTTTCAGCGTTGCTTACAGTTTACCCACCAAACAAAACGGGTGTAAGAATTGCAGAATACTTGTATGCAGGGTCTGATTTGAATGTTTTTTCATCATTCTGTGCTACACTTTGCGGACTTTGTGAACAATGTGTTCTTACCACCGAAAATGGTTGCGATTTTCTCGATTTAGGCGGTATTGCAGGCACTCTTGACGATGGTCTTTATGAGTTCAAGAGTCAGTTCAATCCGATTATAATTGAGTATGCAGGCGAATTTGACCTAAAAATTGATAACTTCAAATATAACCTTATGGAAAAAGGCTTGCCAATTCTTAAAAAGAGTTATATGAAACTTCGAAAAATGATAAAAAGATAAAAAATGTCCCCACTCAGTTGAGTGGGGATTTTTGTTGTATTTGTGTTTTAAGGGTTTTCTTCAGTTTCTTTATTCACAAAGTTTTTGAAAAGGAAATACACACCTACAAACAGGGCTATAAGAACAATACCTACTATTATTCCTATTGTTGCATTGGCAGAATATTCGTCAGCCAACGGTTTTAAGAAAACATAGCCAACCAAATCTTCAACGCCCGCGTTCCATTCATCAAACTTACCTTGTGCAACCTTGATTACAATGCCATAAAGTAGTCCTACTATACCGCCATAAAGCAAATTGTTGAATATGGTTGTTATGTTGACAATAACAAGTACTACAAGCAAAACTACAGCAAGAGTTATAAGTTTACTTACGGTTTTTTCTGATATTAGAATAATAAAGTTGTCAGTTGACATTCCCGCTGTATTTTCAATAGTCCTGAGTACCATTAAACGAGCATAAACACTTAATGCATCTTCGGGAGTTTCAGCATTCTCAACATTCAATTCTTCGTTTTGCTCATAACCGCTAATATATTCGATAGGCTCCAAATCACCGACAAAGCACTCACCGCTGTCCAGAATCAAAGATATACTGTCCTTGCTATGGCTTGTTGTGACTGCAATCTCGCCATTTATGCCCATGCTTTTAAGGAAGCGTCTGCTTTCTTCACTACTGATTACGGTTGCTTTTTCAATGGTGACAGGTTCATAATTCAAGTGCTTGTCTCTTCTGAAAATTTCATCTGAAAAGTGTATATACGGTTGTTGTGTATTTAACAGAAGAAGCTTTACACCTTGTTTTTCAAGCTCACTTACCAGCCCGATATGGTCAGGATGATAATGTGTTGCCAGAACATAGTCAATGTCTCGAACTTTGATGTCGTGTTCTTTGATTGCTCTGTAAAAAGCGGATAATGTTCCCGCATAATCTGTATCGATCAGTAAATTTCCAACAGTTCCGCGAATAAAAAAAGTGTTAGTGTTGCCATATTTCAACTTTGTAACCACATAAATCATTTCCTTATAAATTGAAAATTACAGTTCTCTTTCAAAGATAATCTGATAGCAATAAGGCTCATATTTGTATGTCGTTTCGTTGAACGGAACTAAAACCTGTTTCAATTTCCAGCCTTGCTCCGCTTCTTCTGTGATTATTTGTTTGCATTTTTCAAAAGTGTCGCCTTTTTTTACTTTAATGCCAAGCTCGCTTTTAACTTCGACGAATTTGTATTCATACTTCTGCATTAAGATACTCCTTTTAAGT
>JAFSBS010000249.1 GCA_017437165.1 Clostridia bacterium | reverse complement strand
TTTTGCTATCTGGCCTCTTCTTGGCACTTCGCTTCCCTCCTTCATAATTATAATGATATCATAGGTACTCGAGTGACGTTGCTTCCCGTGGCGCCAATGGAGATTTACAACTCTATAAAATAATAGGTTATATACTTACCATTGGTTGAATAAATTCAGCCTGCAAGAAGATTGTCCTTCAAATAAATCAAGCTACAAAATTATTTTGCTGCTTGCTTTGGACGCTTTGCACCGTATTTTGAACGAGATTGCATCCTGTTGGCAACACCTTGAGCATCAAGGGTACCTCTGATAATGTGGTAACGAACACCAGGAAGGTCTTTAACACGACCACCACGGATAAGTACCACGCTGTGCTCTTGTAAGTTGTGACCCACACCTGGAATGTAAGCAGAAACTTCAATACCATTTGTGAGACGAACTCTGGCAAGTTTACGAAGCGCTGAGTTAGGCTTCTTAGGTGTGTCAGTCTTAACAACTGTGCAAACGCCTCTCTTCTGTGGAGAGTTGTTGTCAGTAAGAACATTTTTCTTTGAGTTAAGACCTTTACCAAGTGCCGGAGCCTTTGATTTCTTTTCAAGAGTCTCTCTTCCGTTGCGTACGAGCTGATTAAAGGTTGGCAAGTATTTTCACCTCCGAAATTTGATATATATGCAAGGGGAAGACGCACTTCCCCTACACACGCAAGAATAAATTTACCATTTTAAAATCAATTTGTCAACACTAAACAAAGATTAAATTTTAAAATCGTTAAAATGCACAACTTTTAGTGATTTTTAATCACTCTGCTTGTTCTTCTGTTGCACTTACTGCTTCCATAATTTCAGTAAAATTACTGTCGAGTAATACTTCTTCAGAAATCTTAGGTTCAGTTGAAACTATATCAACTTCGCTGAAACATTTCATACCTGTACCAGATGGAAGAAGTTTACCGATAATAACATTTTCTTTAAGACCGAGAAGTGGGTCAACTTTACCACGGATTGCGGCATCTGTAAGAACTTTAGTTGTTTCCTGGAATGATGCTGCTGATAAGAATGATTCAGTTGCAAGAGATGCTTTAGTAATACCGAGAAGTACCGGTGAATATGTTGCCGCAACAAATTCTTCACCTGTTGCTTCACATCTAACCTGAGCCGCTTTATTAGCCGCCTTAAGTTCTCTCTTTTCAACAGAAGTACCCTGAAGCAAGTCTGTTGAACCCGGATTTTCAATCTTAACTTTACGCATCATCTGACGAACGATAACTTCGATATGCTTGTCGTTGATATCAACACCTTGCATACGATATGTCATCTGAACTTCTTTAATAAGGTAATTATGAACTGCATCTACACCGAGAACTGCAAGAACATCGTGTGGGTTAACAGCACCTTCTGTAAGGTGTTGACCCTGTTTAATATAAGCACCTTCAACAATTTCAGGACAAAGTCTTGCATCATAAGGAATAAGATATTTTTTAATTGCATCTTCACCTGTAACAACAACGTGTTTGCTCTTTTTGATTTCTTCAAATGAAACCGTACCTGAAATTTCACTGAGCATAGCGAGTGTTTTTGGTTTTCTGCCTTCAAAGAGTTCTTCAACACGAGGAAGACCCTGTGTAATATCGGCTGAAGAAGCAACACCACCGGTGTGGAATGTTCTCATGGTAAGCTGTGTACCAGGTTCACCGATTGATTGAGCAGCAATAATACCAACTGCTTCACCAACAGTAACAGGACCTGCAGTTGCAAGGTTTCTACCATAACATTTAATACATACACCGTGTTCTGATTCACAAGTAAGAAGTGAACGTATTTTGATTTTTCTGTCTTCTTCGTTTTCTCTTGAGTTAACAATTTTTGCAACTTCTGCTGCTTTTACATCTGTAAGCATTTCATCCTTACTTGCAATAACTACGCC
>JAFSBS010000248.1 GCA_017437165.1 Clostridia bacterium | reverse complement strand
GTATTGGTTGTAAAAAGTGTGAACTTAACTGTCCTGAAAAGGCAATCACAGTTATTGATAACTTAGCAAGAATTGATTATGATAAATGTACAGGTTGTCGTCTCTGTGAAGAAAATTGTCCTACAAAGTGTTTAAAACCAATTGATTTCAGAAATAATAAGATTGGTTAATATGAGCAATAAAAGAAAAATAAAAAATGATATCATCCTTGCCGTTATTGTTATTGCGATAGCGGCAACAGGATTACTGTTGTTAAACATCTTTAAAACTGAAGGGGCAGTCGCTATTGTAAAAATTGATGGCAAAGAAACAGCGAGTTATCCGCTTTCAGTAAATACAGAAGTAGTTATTGAAACAGGCGATAGTGGTAAAAATACTTTGGTAATTGAAGATGGTAAAGCCTTCGTGAAGAATGCAACTTGTCCTGACAAAATATGTGAAGGACACAGTAAAATTTCTTATGTTGGTGAAACAATTGTGTGTCTTCCGCACAAAGTTGTAATTGAAATTGTTGTATACAATTCAGATAATGAGTTGGATGTAGTAATTTAACGGAGATTTTATGAGAAAGAAAACAAGAAAAGTAGCCCTTTTAGGTGTTCTTACTTCAGTAGCGTTAGTTCTTTCATATTTAGAAGTAATGTTACCGCCAATATCTACTGCAGTCCCGGGAATAAAAATGGGGTTACCGAATATTATAATAATTTTTGTTCTTTATAAATTCGGATTGAAAGAAGCAGTAACAGTTTCGCTTATAAGAGTTTTTATTGTTGCACTCATTTTTGGTGGCAATATTATGACTTTATCTTATAGTGTGGCGGGTGCCGTTTTAAGCCTTGCTTTAATGACAATTTTTAAAAAGTTGAATCTTTTTTCAATTGTAGGTGTAAGCATAATAGGTGGTATTTCTCACAATCTCGGTCAGATTCTGGTTGCAATTTTCCTTTTTGATACAATACAAATCGGGTATTATATGATAGTTCTTTCAATTACAGGCACAATAGCAGGTGTTGTTATTGGAATTATTAGTTCAGTACTTGTAAAAAAATTGGAAAAATTTGTAAAAAATTTTTAAAATATTAAAATATTGTGTATTTTTTAACAATTGTGTTGACAAATATATGAAAATTTGTAATAATCACTTTGAGAGTGGAAACTCTTTAATGTAAAATAATTGTTAAAGGAGAGGTTTTCTATGAAAAAGATTCTCAGTCTCACGCTCGTATTAGTAATGGTGTTATCAGTAGCCGCTTTAGTTGGTTGCTCAGGCAACAAACAACCGTCAGGTAATGACGCAACAGGTCTTAAATTCGGTTTAGGTGTTGTTTCTGACTTCGGTGAAGCTAAAGATGCTGATGGCGAAACAAATGGTCAAGGTGAATTTAACACAACTGCAGTTGCAGTTCTTCTTGATGCAGAAGGTAAAATTGTTTCAATTGACCTCGATACAGCTCAAATCAAAACATCTTGGACTTCAGAAGGTAAAGTTATTGCTGTTGAAGATTTAAGAACAAAGTATGACAAAGGCACAGATTATAATATGGCTGCTTTCGGTAAAAAACACGATGGTACTGAAGGTAAAGTTTTAGAATGGAACGAACAAGCAGATGCTTTTATGGCTACAGCAAAAGGTAAGACTCTTGCAGAAGTTAAAGCATTTATGGCTGAAGATGGCTATGCTCAGGGTGACCTTGCAACAGCAGGTTGCACAATCAATGTTGCTGATTTCATTTCAGCTCTTGAAAAAGCAGTTAATTCAGCAGTAGATTCAAAAGCTACAGCAGAAAACAAACTTGCAGTTGCACTTGTATCCGATGCAGAACATTCAAGCAAAGACGCTACAGAAGATGCAGCAGGTCTTTCACAGGTTGACACAACAATTTCTGCAGTTGTTACAGATGCAGAGGGTAAAGTTGTTGTTGCAAAAACTGACTGCGTACAAGGCAAAATGCCATTTGATGTTGCAGGTAAATCAACACTTGATGCTACAGCAGAAATCAAAACAAAACTTGAACTCGGTGCAGATTATGGTATGGCTGCATACGGTAAAAAACACGATGGTTCAGAAGGCGCTGTAAAAGAATGGAATGAACAAGCTGCTGCATTTGATGCTGCTCTTGTTGGTAAAACAGCTGCAGATTTCGCTGGTTTTGCTGGTGAAGATGGTTATGCTCAGGGTGACCTTGCAACAGCAGGTTGCACAATGGCTATCGGTGATATGATTGCTGCTGCAACTGCTGCAACAAAATAAGTTTAAACAACTAAATTCAAGGGATGTTGTTTCTTGCAACATCCCTGATTTTTTAAGTATGAAGAAAAAAATATTTTCGGTTATATCTGTTTTTATATTACTTGTTTCACAAGTTTCTTTTTTTTCATCTTGTAACACTGTAAAAGTAAAACAGAAATTTTCAGAGTATTATTTCGATTATTTTGATACTGTTACAACAATTACGGGTTACACTGAAACCGAAGAAGAATTTAAAAGCATTTGCGAAGAAATAAAAACAGAACTTAATGAATACCATAAACTTTACAATATTTACTCAAGATATCAGGACGTTAATAACATTTGTGTTATAAACGATCTTGTTGATGGAAAGCATAATGTTGTAGAAGTTGATAAAAAAATAATAGACTTACTACTTTATTCAAAAGAAATGTATTCACTTACAGACGGCAAAATAAATGTTGCAATGGGTAGTGTGCTTTCTGTATGGCATAATTATCGTAATCGTGGGATTTCTGACCCGGATAACGCGGAACTGCCTCCGATTGATGTGTTGGAAGAAGCAAAAAAACATACAGATTTTAATAAAGTAGAAATTAACGAAGAAAATAATAC
>JAFSBS010000247.1 GCA_017437165.1 Clostridia bacterium | reverse complement strand
TGGGATATCCACCGCAGAAATTTGATAGCGTTTCATTGATTATAACCCTAAAATATAAAAGCCGGTATATGCTTCTGCTTTATTTAGCCATTCAACCAATATTTCATAATCCTTGGGTTTCACTTTGATGAGTTTCTCAATAATGGGTTTTATCAATTCTGCACCGTAATAATTCATACCAAATATATCCATGGTATCAAAAATGCAGCGGTATTCGTTGTAAAATAAATCTTCATCATCTACATACAACGAATCATTTTGCCAATGCTGAATACTGCGCAGTGCTACACGCTCGGTTACTTTTCTTTTGGTAGATAACTTGCAAAACTGAATTTCAATAAATGCAGAACCGCCGTATGCTCTTCTCTCTTCTTGAGAATTAAAAACATGAAATAACACAGTATCACCTCCGCTTCACTTTGACTGACTTGTCCTATTCAATTCCTCCACATTCACATCAAACTTGATTCGCTCGTGGATATCTTTCCGACTTAAAAGGACTACCGTCTCCACATGGCTCGAGTTAATAAGGTTAATGTCAGTGGTTGACGGAAACATATCAACTCCCCCTGTTGTCGGGAACATGTCTGTCTACTTTCCTTCGTTAATGTCTACTATATAATACTTCAAATAATCCGTCTTGCCTTCCCATTTAATATTATATCTTTTCTTTAATGTAACAGATTCTTCCTTCTTGCCTGTTGGCTTTATAATAGTGCCTTGCAGTATCTCCTCATCTCTAAAGTATGTGTAAATTCCATCTATCTTTTTACCTGAATAAAAATTCTTATCATTCACCATTGTAAAAGAGTATGTAGCATCGAATCCGTTATCCTTCAGCTGTTCCATAAACAAAATATCCTTTACAAATGAATACATCTGTTCCGGATACTGTCCATTAACCGGATACTTCAGTTCAACAGCATATTTTTCTGTATCATTATAAACCACAATATCTATTTCGTGTTTTATAGTTCCTTTTATACCGAAGAACTTTGTATTTCGTTCAAACTGCACTTTGTAATTTGGCAACTGCTCTCTTAAGAAAATTCCCAGTTCGTGCTGAAGACTAAATTCATTATATATCTCAACCTGGTTCTCTTCAACCATACTCATAAACTCATATAGTAATTTCTTTATCATAATATCACCTTTAATTATTATCTCTTCGACAGCAGACACACCGTCTCAACATGGCTCGTATATGGAAACATATCAACCGGCTGAATTTTCTTGACTTTGTAGCCATTCTTGGTTAAATAAAACAAATCACGTTGTTGCGTTTCGGGATTACAACTGATATATACAATTTTTTCAGGTGACAACGCTATAACTGATGACAAAAATTTTCTGTCGCTACCTGCTCTTGGCGGGTCCATAAATACGACATCTGCTTTTTCTTTTGAATCTTTCATTTTAAGCATAAATTCGCCCGCATCTGCACAAATAAATTTTGCGTTTGTAATATTATTTATTCTGGCATTTATTTTTGCATCTTTAATTGCATCTGCATTCACTTCGCAACCAATAAGTTCTTTTACATTTTTTGATGCAATAAGACCGATTGTGCCAATTCCACAATAAGCGTCAATTACTCGTTCTGTACCTTTTAACTCTGCAAATTCAATTGCTTTTCCATAAAGCACCTCTGTCTGTACAGGGTTAATCTGATAAAATGATTTAGGAGAAATCCTGAAACGATTACCGCACAAAACATCTTCTATATAACCGTTACCAAAAAGAACTTCCTCCCTGTCACCTAAAATCATACTTGTAAATTTATTATTTACATTCTGCACAATTGTTGTAATTTCAGGGTGAATTTTTAAAAGTTCTTTCACGAATGAATTTTTAGATGGGAAATTTATAACACCTGTAACTAAAACAACCATTATTTCGTTTGTTGAAAAACCTCTTTTTACAAGAACATGACGAAGAAAACCTTTCATTGTTCTTTCGTCAAAAACGGTTAATTTAAAGCTTTTTATGAGTTTTCTTATAGTTACAATAATTTCATCAGCTTTTTTATCCTCTATTAAACAACTGTCAATTTTAACTATATTATGTGTGCTTGACTGATATACTCCGGATATTATTTCGCCACCTCGAGTGCGACCAAATGCCGCCTGCACTTTATTTCTGTAATTAAATGGGTGTTCCATTCCAATAATTGTAGAAACTTTATGGAAGTTACCTAACAACTTATTCACTTTTGCTTGCTTGAATTTAAGTTGTTCTTCATAGCTTAAATTCCAAAGCTGACACCCACCGCATTTTTTAGAAACCGGACATTTATTACCTTGCGATGCTTTTTTTACAGTATTTTTGGGGGCAGTAACTTTTTTATTTTGTTGCTTTTTCTCTGTCATTCTTTTTTCCTTTATTTTCACTTTTTTCAGTATAAACTACATATTTACAATATAAAAATTCTGTTACCATATTAGTTGCCATAGTAATGCCTAAAATTATATACTCGACAAAATCCGCTGTAAACCTTTGAGCCGCCATTTCGCCTAAAATAACAGAAACCGGTGTGAATACACAATAGAATCCGAAAACCTTAAGCATTGCAATCGGGATATTGTTAGCAGATTTAAAAGTAAATTTACGGTTAAATGTAAAATTCCAAAGCACAGAAAGAATGAGTGCTACAAGATATTTTGCACCATATTCAGAATTAAAAAGCCAGTTGGTTATCGCATTACTGCCTTCCATATCCGGAAAAAACTCATTAAGAAGAGTAAAAGACACAACCTGAATAATTCCTGCAGAAGCAGAAAACAATGCAAATTTTACCGCTTGCATAACGCCTGATTTTTTAGTTGATTTTTCGCTCATAGTTTCATTCCCCTTGCATTCAAATTTATATTTTCATTTTAACATAGCGGTGATATTTTTTCAATACAAATCACTGCTTGAGGAAAATAATAAATCGTTAGGTTTGGATGCAAAAGGCATTTTCTTCATTCCCGAAGGCGTACACAGGTACGTCGAGAGGGTAAAAAAATGGCTAAAAGTCCCGAAACTCGAAAGTTTCGGGACTTTGTTCTGCGCCAAATATAGCGATTTATTGATATAATTCGTCTGTTGATATACCCGCTGCCCAACAAAGAATATATCTCGCATCGTCTGTTGAGATTTCGCCATCTTCGTTTGCATCGATGATGATTTGTTTATCTTCATCTTCAGGGATATCCATAAGACCTGCTGCCATTTTAAGAGCTAATCTTGCGTCAGTAGTTGTGATTAAATAGTCGTGATTAACATCACCGAGATAAGTATCTACATTTATACCCTTTGTAAATCTCTTATATGTATTATAGAGACTGAATTGTGGGTAATTTTCTTTATCTGTGAATACTGTGTGTTGTTCATCCATTGAAAGAAGCCACATAACTATATCACAAGTACCGTCACCTTCGTAAGTGCCGTAAGCAACATGCTGAAGGTTTTTAATGAACCAAGTCTGTTCAGGGAACATACAAGTTGAAGCATCTACTTTGTAATCCCAAGAAATGTGATAGTGACCATCAGGATTTGCTTGTTTGTATGCACCTTCACCACCGAAATCCCAATCAGAGAAAGCAGTAAGGTAATCTGCACAAGTAGCACCGCCACTTGCATACTTTGTATCTACAACCATATCACTTGTGTTAAGGTTATCGTTAATAGGAGCAATTTGTCTGTTGTAGCCGCATACAATAGCAAATTTCATACCTGTATCTTCTGCTTCTTCAATAACTTGTTTAGCATTTCTCTGGATTTCGTTGTATCTGTCAATTTTAGCTAAAAGGTCTGCGTCAACTCCTTCAGGGAAAAGGAATGCTTTAGCATCTTCATAATAATCTGCCGGTACTAAAGACCAGAGTCCTGGCATACCTGCTAACATAGGAACAATAATATCTGAATAAATGCGTGGTTCCATACCTTCAATTGCTTTTTCTAAAATAAGGAACCATTCTTCTGTGAATTCTTCGCTTGTAGCAAGTGAAGAAAGAAGAACTGCTATAATATGAGTAGTAGCACTACCATCAGACATACCAACCATAAAGTTCTCAAATGCGTAAACATCAATATCAATATTACCTGTGAAAGTGTCACCGGCAAGAGATGTACCCTGCCATGCAGGAGAAGCGAATACAAGGTTGTTAATATCTGAACCACCGTATTGTGCAAGGTAAGCTAAAGTAACTGCTGAACCCTGGCTGATTGCTACAACATTAACTTTGTTTGAACCTGTTCTTGCTTTAACATAACTGATGAAGTTGTTAAGCTGGTCTGCACAGTCAAGCGGACTCTGACGCCAGTCATAACCGAATGCATAAACTAAATCTTCGTTATATTGTTCTGCATATTTCAAACCAAAAGCAGTAAAGATAGATTTTCTTTCCTCTTCTGTGTAAGATGACATAGGCTCATCGTAAGTCTCATGAGTAACATTGTCATTTACAGGTGTACCATCTGTATTATATGCAATATCAGCAATCATATCTTTAACAACAGGAAGAACTCTTTGACCAAACGCATCCCAGTTTGCACCGTTTGCGCCATACTCAATAAAACCTGTGATTAAAGCAGTTGTAAGATTTGCTATAAAACCATCTGTTGCAAGATTTTCTGGTGGGAAAATCTGTAACTCCTGTTCTGTACCTGCATTTTTAACAAGCGGAACTGCTGCAAAGCCCTGAACAACTACGAGCGGAACATCTGTAGCAGCAGCAACAGGTGCCATAAGCGCAAGACCTGCAAGCATAAGTGCAAGTGTAATGCATAACACTTTTTTAAATGCCTTCATATATATCCTCCTAATAACGACTTCGGGAATTCGCCTTGTGGCATTATACCCCATATATACACATTGCATTGTACCACACTCTTTTACCAATTGCAAGAGAATATGAAAAATTTTAGCAACAATTATAATCTTTTTAACAAATTTTTGTTATATTTTAATACTGATTTCTCCGCTGCTTATAAATTCCTCGTGGTTATCGGCAAATTTTACCAATAGCCTGGCATTTTCATCAATTGAAATTGCAGTACCGCGTCTTACTGTATCACCCGAAATCACAGAAATCTCTTTTCCTATACAAAAGCACTTGCTTTTATATTCACTCATAAATTCCGCTTCACTCAGGTTTTCATAAATTTTATAAAATTCATTCAGAAACTCTGCAACAAATCGTTCCTTAATAAATACTATTTCTTCATTGAATACCGTACCTGCAATACTCTTTATATCATCAGGAAATCCGCCTTCGGGTTTTACAAGATTTATACCGACACCCAAAACCGCAAATTCCAACTTTTTAGTTTCTGCATTTATAACACTCTCTGTTAAAATTCCGCAGACTTTTTTGTTGTTTACGAAAATGTCATTCACCCATTTTATTTGTGAATTTTTGCAACCGAGCTTTTCTAAAGCACATGTTACTGCAACTGCTGCTGCAGTTGTAATCAAAATTGCTTTCTGGATTTCTAATTGCGGTTTCAAAAGAACGCTAAAATAAACACCACTACTTTCAGGTGAATAAAAACTTCTACCGAGTCTTCCTTTACCACCTGTCTGTGAAGATGTTATTACAGTACACCATTCGTTTTTGTTTCCGCCTTGCTCTTTTAAAAGTGTGTTTGTAGATGTCACTTCATCGAAAATATTTATTTCTGTTTCTTGTAACTCTTTGCACAAATATTCTTTTATTCTTTCTAAAGAAAGCATTTTATCACTTCCAATAAAAAACAGCACCTTGTTTCAGGTGCTGTCTTATGTAATTTAACTTAATAAGCAATTGTATATTCTGTGATAACCTGAATACCAACCTTTGCATCATTAACTTCGCCAAGAAGCGGAACTTTTGCGTGACCAATTTTAAGTACACAAGGTGCATCAATATTAAAAGCAACAAGGTTACCTGAAGCCTTATCAATTGTTGCAACTGCTGTTACATTTTCATAATCGATACTAATTCCTTCTAATGTAAGGCCAGGAACAGAACCGATAGCACCTGTAATTTGTGACTCTTCAATAACACCGGACAATGAACCTACACCATCGCTGTTTGCCTTTGGACTAACAGCATTTTTAGCAACTAAAGTAACGATATATTGTCCGCCTTTTTCTTCATAAGAAATCTTTTGAAGTCCGTTTGGAGTAAGAGCACTTGCATCAGGAAGTTTTTCTTTTTCCCAAGGCTCATTCTTTGCTTCAATAGAATTTGCATCTTTTGCCATAAACATACCCATCAAGGTACTTGCAACAGATGAAAGTTTACCTGCTTCTACAATACCTTTATAGTTTATAGCTCCGTCCTTAACACGAACAACTGAAGATGATTTTGTTCTTGCATTGTTCATTGCAGTCTTATATAAATCAACAACCTGTTGGTCAGAAAGTTTGCCTGATTGTGCAGCACCACTATCACCTGATGGTTTCTGTGCATCCGCATTATTATTTGCAGAACTGTTGTTGTCTGTACTTGTGCTTCCGCTTGGTGTAGTAGCAGTGTTGTTATTTGTGCTTGTATTGGCGTTCGCATCTGTACCTGTACTTGTATTTGTGTTAGTATTTGTGTTCACGCTGTTATCAACATAACCACCACCCTGGTTGCTGTTATTTACAGTACCTTGAGTATTATTGCCTTGTGTTGCAACTGCAGGAGTTGTGTTAAGTCCGTGGAGAACCATAACAGTCGCAATATTATTTGTTGTGATAAGTGTGATTGCAATACAGATTGCTGCAACCGCTAAAATAATTTTCATTGCAGGGGTCAATTTCATAATATCCCACTCCATTCTTCAAAATCTGTTTTATTATAGAATGATTTTTTAAAAAAGTCAATAGAATAAAAGAAACAAAACGATTTAATTGTTATATTTTTGAAAAAACTATTGTTATATAATAAAATTTAATGTAAAATAGTTGCATTACAATATTAAAGGAAAAAAGAATGTTACAGAAAAATAGTTTAGTAAATAAATTGAGTTTCGGTATAACTGCATATCTTTTTGTGTTTTCTTACGCACTTTGTTTTGCAGTTTCTCTACAACTTAATATATGGTACGCATTAACTACTGCAATAATTTCAATTATTGTTTCAGTAAGTTTAAAAAATCAGATTTTCGCACCTGATACATTTTTCATAGTACCGCTACTTTTAGTTTTATCTTCGGGTACAAATTCGCTTTTACCTTTTACAGTAATCGGTGGTGGCTTAATTTTTCTCTTTTTAAATAAAAAAAGTGAAAAACTAATACTTCATCCCGCAATAAAAAGCGGTCTATCATTAAGTCTTGCTTTTGCTGTTACTGCTCTTTTAACTACACATTATTTTGGAATCGGTGCAGAAGGATATACTGTACTTGAAATTCTTAAAACCTACCGTTCTTTAGGCTTCCACCCTAACTGGCGCGGTGTATTTTTTGGTACAGTAACACTTTTTGCAATGATTACCTACCCTTTCAAATTCAGAAAAGCAAATAAGTATTTACCTGCAGAAAGTTTCTCTTTAATATTACCCCTGGTTTTAAACTTAATTCTTAATCCTGACAAAAATTACACTCCTGTAAACGAAGTAGCAGAACTTTCAGTATTTATAACGCAGGATAAGTTGTCATTCTTTTTACCATCTTTCAATGATGAATTTTTATTCTCACAATCTGCATATATAAATGCATTCCAGAGTGCGTTAAGTTTAGGATTTTTACTTTTATTTTTCTCCCGGAATAAAACAAGAACAGATTCGCAAGGCACTACAACAATTCTAAACGGTATTTCCGGCAGTTTCCCTGTAAGAGCATTTGAAATCCGTGGATTTTCTTTAATTTCTGCAATTTTTGCAGTAATACTCGTAGTCTATTCCTGTTTCTTTTTAAATGATATTTTAGCACGAATTCCTGTTCATTCACTGGCAGTTGTGCTTATTGTAAATGCGTGGAAGCAAGTACCATGGGGAGAAATTGGCACAGCCTTCAAAAAAGGTATTTTTAGCATAATTTCATTGATTTTACTATTTATAATTTCGATTTTCACAAATATATTCATTACACTTTTAGTTGCAATAATTTTAAACATCATTATTTCATTAAAAGAAAAGGTAAAAGGCGGTGCTGAAAATGGATAAGAAAAAATTAGCCCGTGTTATTGCAACAATTATAATTTCATTTATAATGTTTTCTGTATTCAGTTTAGATATTCTAACACTCGTACTTTGCAACAAATATGAAAAGAATTATAATTTAGAAACTGAAACATTTACTCTCGAAAATGGTAACGACAGAATCCATTTTCTAAACACAGGTAACTCTGACTGCATTTTGCTCGAAAGTAACGGACATTTTGCTTTGATAGATTCAGGTGAGGGTGACAAAAACCCGAGAAAAACCACCCCTTATGAGGGTTATAAAGACGAGGTTCTTTCATACTTGAAAAAAGTTGCTGAAAATGAAGATGGTAAAGTTTACCTTGACTTCGTTTTAGGCACTCATAACCATTACGACCACATTGGTAATTTTTACGAAATAATAAGCGATGATGAAATAAAAATCGGCAGAGCATATTTTAAAAAATACAACAAAGAAATTGCTACCGAATTAGAGCAAGATGGTTGGGAGAATGTCACAACTTATACTGAGATAATAGAATTGATTAAAGAAAAAAATATTGTTTTAATTGAAAATTTGCCCGATTGGGAATTTGATTTCGGAGATTTTAAATTACAATTTATAAACACGATTACACCGGAAGAATTAAACGGTAATGGCGAAAACGCAAACAG
The DNA here is from genome assembly GCA_017437165.1 of Clostridia bacterium. Taxonomy (GTDB): domain Bacteria; phylum Bacillota; class Clostridia; order Oscillospirales; family Acutalibacteraceae; genus DTU089. The sequence goes on along the minus strand of JAFSBS010000247.1, from coordinate 1,672 downwards.
TGTCGGTGTGATTGTCACAAAAGGTGAAAAAAAAGCATTTTTAGCAGCAGATTTTACAAAAAGCTCAGGACTCGAGCAACTTTACGGTGAAACAATCGGAGATGTTGATTTATTAAAAATCGGGCATCACGGTTATTACGGCTCATCTTCACAGAAATTTTTGAAACAATTAAAACCCGAAATTGCTATATGCACAAACTTCCTCGGTAAAATTTACCCGAATGTCAAGTGGAACTTGACAATGGTTGCAAAAGTGCCGATTTACGCTACCGCACACAGAAACGGAATTATAGCAACATTTACAGATAGCGATGAAATAATATTAACTGAAAAGACAATGTAAAAAACTTGACTGAGCAAAAGCCCAGTCAAGTTTTTTATCTGAAATGCTTTTTATTATTCAATATATATTCCTGAAGTTTTTCAAAAATAGCATTTTCGCATTCATAAAAATACATATCATCTTCTGCTTCAAAATCAATGCCTTTTTCTTCTAATTTATCCAGCGTATTCTGAATACTGTCAATATTTTTAGGCACAGAATTTCTTGGAAACTTCTTTTTTATACTTTCAAGAAGAGTCAAACACTCATTTAACTCCAAAGTTTCACATACATTAAAGAGTTTTTCAAAATGATTACCATAATTATAAAGATAACCAAAAACACCTTCGCCATTAATGTTTTCATAAAACTCATCTATATAAAAAACTGCTTTTTCCCATTTATTTAATTTGTTCAGTTCTTCACCATTCGCAGACAACTCATTTAAATGTGCTGAAAGTTCTGTAAGAAAATCTTGCCCCTCGAGTTCAAATATATCCTCTATCTGCTTTGAACATTCTTCCGGTGCCAATGCAACAGTATCATTCTTTGTAACAGATGGAGGAACTTTTCCTTCAACAAAATGTTTGTATTTATTCCATACATCTGTAAGTTCATTGAACTTTATTGACTCTTCGTAATTGTCCACTGTTTCTGTGCATAACTTCACTAAAAATTTTTCACCACAGTGATTATCGCCATTTTCAAAATAATATTCGGCAAGTCTTAAATAAACAAAAGTTTCGTTTGGAATACATTTGCAACTTTTATACACAATAAAAACAACTGTAATTCCTGCATTATAATCATTTTTCTTAAAACACTCTTCTGCAAAAAGCAAATAATAATTAAGCAACCCATAATTATTGTGATATTTATGCAATAATTTATTAAGTCCCTTTTTTAATTTTTTTACATCTTTCAAAGAGTCATAAGAAGCGCGAATTTCTTCAAAATCAGAAATCATTTCATCCGCATATATAATTTTCATACCCGCTAACTCCTGAAACGCGTCAATATTCTCGTCAATAATTTTATCGGCTATTGACATAATTTTTACCTTTCTCATCAATTCAAAATCTGATTTATAAGCGGAAATGTAAAACTGAATAATGTCGGGAAAATCCACGCAAAGATAATTGCTAAAACAAATGTTACAGAATATCTTTCTAAAAAAGCACAAGCGTAAGAAACTGCAAAATGTGGCGTGAGAATTATTTTTAAAAAAAGACTTGTATCTTTACTGTAAAGACTATCTTTAAAAGTCAGAGCATCTTCAAAAGACGGCGCGCAGTTTGAAAGAAGTGAAATTCCTGCAATAAGAAAAACTATGCTTGAAAGTGAAATATC
>JAFSBS010000246.1 GCA_017437165.1 Clostridia bacterium | reverse complement strand
GGTTTAGTTGGTATTGTTCTTGCTGTTCTTGCAATCTTCGGTGTAGATAAAATGATTGACATTTCAGGTAAATTAGGACTTTCTTCAGGTGTTTCACAGATTTTAAGTCTTGTAGTATTTGCACTTGTAATTGTCTCACTTTTGATGTTCTCTGTGTTTAAGAAACAAAAGAAGGCAAAAAATGGCTAAGAAACTAATTATAGATGAAAATTATCTTGACCGAAAACCTGTGAGAAATAAGAATGTTTCGTGGAAACAAGATGATGAAAACAAAGTTACTTTAGAAATTGAAAATACAGGATTTTTTAATACAATCGCACAGAAAGTTTTTAAAAAACCAAAAGTTTCCTATATTCATCTCGATGAAAATGGTAGTTTTTTATGGCCATTATTAGATGGCGAAAAAACTATTTCAGAGTTAGGTGTTCTCGTAAAAGAGCATTTTGGCGAGAAGGCTGAGCCACTCTACGAGCGTCTTGCAAAATATTTTCAGATTCTTGAGAGTTATAATTTTATAGAGTTTAGGGATCAGGGACCAGAAATCAGGGACTAGAGAAATAGAAAATAAAAGCATTCTATCATTTGATTAGTAAATATGATAGAGTGCTTTTTTATATAGAAATCTGATATCTGATATCTGCTTTCTGATCCCTGATTTTTTGCAATAAAAAATCATAATAATCATTGAAAAATATAATATTTTATGCTACAATAAATCCAAATGTGTTAGTAGGTGATTTTTATGGCAAAGAAAATTCAAAAAATCGGTTTTATTGGTATCAGCGGCAGAGGTTCAAGTATGCTCGATTTACTTCTTCAGGTTGAGGGTGTACAGGTTCCGGCTGTTTGTGACCTTATTGTTGAAAGAGCAGAAAAAGGTATTGAAATTGTTGAAAACAGAAACAATAAAGAATACCCCGTAACTGCTTACCTTGATTATAAAGAGATGCTTAAAAACGAAGAACTTGACGCAGTTCTTATTGCAACAACATGGATTACTCACTCGCGCATTGCAGTTGATGCAATGAAAGCAGGTTGTCATGTTGCTATGGAGGTTGGCGGCGCGGCATCAATTGAAGAGTGCTGGCAGTTAGTCAGAACAAGTGAAGAAACAGGCAAGATTTGTATGCTTCTTGAAAACTGCTGCTACGACAGAAACGAAATGGCTGTTTTCAATATGGTAAGTAAAGGTCTTTTAGGCGAAATTATTCACCTTGAGGGTGGTTACCGTCACGATTTAAGAGATGAAATCGTTTTAGGCAGAGAAAACATCCACGGCAGACTCTTTAACTTTATGATGCGTAACGGCGAGCTTTATCCTACACACCAATTAGGCCCGATTGCAAAGCTTATCGGCATTAACCGTGGTAACCGCTTTGTTTCACTTTCATCTGTTTCAAGCAAGTCAAAGGGACTCAATGTATGGATTAAAGAAAACAAAGGCGAAGATTATGACCTTTATGGTACTGATTTCAATTGCGGCGATGTTACAACAACAATTATAAAATGTGCTAACGGTGAAACAATCACATTAAATCACGACTGTTGCTTACCAAGACCATATTCAAGAGATTATATGGTACAGGGTACAAAGGGTATCTACGAAGAAGCACCAGACGGTTACGGAAGAATTTATATTGAGGGTCAGTCTGAAAAACAACACGAGTGGGATAGTTTCAAAACATGGCGTGAGAAATATGAACATCCGTTGTGGCAGGCTTACGAAAATGATGGTATCAAAGCAGGTCACGGCGGTATGGATTTCTTAGTTCTTTCAGCTTATGTTGATAGCTTAAATCACGGCAGTTCACCTATTGATGTTTACGATACAGCAGCGTGGATGGCAGTTACTTGTCTTTCAGAACAGTCAGTTGCTTTAGGTGGCGCACCTGTTGCATTCCCTGACTTTACAAATGGTCGCTGGATTGACAGAGAACCATACAGAAAAGGTACATATTGCCTTAATGAAGTTTGCGAAGTAAGCGAAGAACATAAAGAGAATAAATAATTTGGAGAAAAGTTTATGAAATTTTATATTGGTGTTGACGGTGGCGGAACAAAAACCGCATTTGCGCTTTTTGATGAAAATAAAAATATGTTAGAACTTCACGAAGGTCCTGCTTCTAACCACGAAAATATGGAGGGTAGTTTTCCACAGGCGGCAGATATTATTACTGCCGGTGTAGATGAACTTCTTAAAAAAACAGGCAAAACCCGTGACGATATTACAGGAATGCTTATGGGACTTGCAGGTATTGACCATCCGTATCAGCATGACGCTATGTGCGAAGAATTAACAAAACGCGGTCTTAAAGATTTCAGAATTTATAATGACGGCTTCATTGTTATCAAAGCGGGTGGCAAGGCTGGTGCAGGTATTGGCTACAACTGCGGTACAGGTACTTGCTGTAACTCAATTGATAGTCGCGGTGAAATGCTTCAGATTGGTGGCTTTGACCGTCTTTCAGGTGACAAGGGTAACGGTCACTGGGTTGCAAATGAAACTTTTAGAATTGTTTATGATGATGTTTGTTTAGGTAAGAGAGAAAGCAAAATTACTGCTTTACTTACTGAAAAACTTGGTATTAAGGACAGAGAAACACTTCTTGATTCAATACAGATTATTGAAGATGAAGAAAAATGTGAAGCGTTTATTCGTGTGCTTATAGGCAGTTTCTTTGAAGCGGCAAATCAGGGTGACGAAGCGGCGCTCGAAGTTATTGAAGAAATGGCACAGCGCGGTGCAGATTTCATTGGCGGACACATTAAGAAAATGCAGTTTGATGAAGAAACTGTAAACGTTGTTCTTTCTGGTTCAATGCATACAAAACTTCCATCTGATATTTATATAAACAGAATGAGCGAGCTTTTACACGAAAGAACAAATAAAAAATTCAACTTCATCAAGCTTACAGCAGCACCTGTAACAGGTTGTATTAACTGGTTATTAGAAGACTGATTTATTATTTGTAATTCGATAATTATTTTAAAGGACTGATATAAATGAAAGAAATCAATGTTACAGTTATCGGTTCAGGTAGTACATATTGCCCTGAACTTATTTACGGATTTATAGAAGCAAAAGATTCTTTAAAACTTAAAAGAGTTGCTTTTATGGATATTGATGAAAGAAAAAGAGAAATAGTTGGTTCTCTTTGTGTTCGTATGCTCAAGAGTGCCGGTATCGACTGCGAAGTTGTTATGACAGATGACCTTGATTTAGCTTTACAAGGTGCAGATTTTGTTGTAACACAAATTCGTGTCGGTAAACTTCCTTGTCGTCATATTGATGAGTCAATTCCACTTAAACACGATCTTATCGGTCAGGAAACAACAGGTATCGGTGGTTTCTTTAAAGCATTGAGAACAATTCCTGTTATGGCTCATATTGCAGAAAGAATTGAAGCGATTTGCCCGAATGCGTGGCTTATTAACTTCACAAACCCATCAGGTATTATTTCTGAATTCCTTATTAACCACACAAATGTTAAAACAATGGGTCTTTGCAATGTGCCTATTGCTATGATTGATGATGTTAAAGCAGCAGTAGGTGAAGATGCAAAAATTACATACTTAGGTCTTAACCACTTAAGCTGGATTACTTCAGTTAAAGTAAACGGTGTTGAAAATATTGATAAAATCTTTGATGATGATTTCGCACCAACAGTTATGAAGAATATTCACGACGATGGTTTTGATATGGAGTGCCTTAACGCTTGCAAGGGCTTCCCATCATCATATCTTCAGTATTACTATAGCCGTCAGGCAAAATTACAGCATTTAAAAGCCGGTTCAAAGAGCAGAGCGCAGGTTTGTATGGAAATAGAAGAACAACTTCTTGAACTTTACAGCGACAACGAACTTGTTATTAAACCTGCACTTCTTGAAGAACGTGGTGGTTACAAATATTCACTTGCAGCAGTTTCTCTTATCGATGCTATTGCAAATGATAAACAAGAAGTTCACGTTGTTAATATTAAAAATAACGGTACTCTTAAATTTATGGATAATGACGATATTGTTGAAATTGCAGCAGTTATTGGTGCAGATGGTGCAAAACCTGTTGAGATTGAAGAATTCAACAACCGTCACATTATAAGTCTTATGAGAACAGTTAAATCTTACGAGAAATATACTGTTGAAGCAGCAATGAAAGGCTCTGATGAGGATGCTCTTAATGCACTTATGCTTCACCCGCTTTGCGGTGACTTTGCACAGGCAAAATCTTGCTATGAAGAAATGAAAGCGGCTCACAAGGCATATCTTCCACAGTTCTTCAAAGACTAATAAAAAAGCAAACACGGGTTACCGTTTTATTGGAGTGTATTATGGCAAAGAGTAAAAAGAAAAAGCCACAGGCAACAAAACCGGAGAATTCAAATATAGCTGATGCTGAATTCAAAAAGAAAGTAACGATTTTTAATGGTTGTCTTCTTTTAGTATTTATAATTGCACTTGTTTCATTTCTTATTTACACTGCGGCTAAAACTGAAAGTTACCCTGAACGCTTTCAGGCAGAGGTTGATGCCGCAATTGAAGCGGCTAAAGTTCCTGACAGCGATAAAAGTGTAATTGATATTGAAGTTACCGACGAAATGTTTATAGACTGGTCAGAAGCATTATTCCATTCATATCAGCCACACGGTGAACATAGTCACTTTGAGCAAGGTTGTTTTGAGGGGAATACGATTCACATTCAGGGCGTTTTTGAAATTGTTCCTATTGGTAACACCGAGCAGTATTTAATATATAGAAAATATATTGATGTTGACGGTGATGAGAATAAGGTTTCAACAGAAGTTATCTTTGAGGGTGAAGC
>JAFSBS010000026.1 GCA_017437165.1 Clostridia bacterium | reverse complement strand
GCCGATAGAACAGTAAACACAAATAACATCTTTACCTTTCTGGTTGAAAATAGTATCAAGCGAAATAGAAGTTTTACCTGTCTGTCTGTCGCCTATAATAAGTTCACGTTGACCACGTCCAATAGGCACCATACTGTCAATTGCTAAAATACCTGTTTCAAGTGGTTTTGAAACCGGTTCACGATCAATTATAGTAGGTGCAGGTCTTTCAGCAGGTAAATATTTTTTTGCGTCGAGTGCTTTACCATCAATTGCTCTGCCTATAGGGTCAATAATTCTGCCCAGTAGTTCAGGTCCAACCGGTATTTCAGCAACTCTGTTAGTACCCTTAACCGTATCACCAACGCTTACTGCGTCAGCACTGTCAAAAAGAACAGCACCAACACCATCTTCGTTAAGGTCAAGAGCCATACCATATATTTCGCCATCGAATTCTAAGAGTTCGCCATAAAGACGGTTTTTAAGTCCCGAAACAGTAGCAACACCGTCACCAACAGATGAAACTTTACCACATTCATAAACGAGAGGAGTAGTTGAGAAACTCTGAAGCCTGCTTTTAAGATATTCGTTTTTAGTTGCGAAGATATTGTCAGACATCAGGTTTCATCTCCGTTCTTTATGTGTTTTTTGAGTCGTTCAAGTTGGGTTTTGATGCTGTTATCGTAAACTACACCGTCAAGATTGATTATAAAGCCACCGATAATTGAGTTGTCTATTTTATACTCGAACTCAATATCTTTACCAAGTTTCTTTTTTAATTCATCGCAAAGATATCTGTAAGTAGGAATAGTGATGTTATCGGCAACTATAATAGTTGATTTACGCATCTATATCACCATTACTTTTTAATGAATCAAGAAAATCTTCTATAAGTCGCTTGTTGTCAGCATCGTCAAATTCTCTGTGTAAAAGAGTTTTTGATGCATCAATAGCGAGGTTAACAATTTCATCACGAGCATTTTCAAGAGCCTCTTGCTCTTTTATTTTTGCATTTTTGTTTGCCTTGTCAACAATTGTTTTAGCTTGTTCTCTTGCAGAATCTATGATTTCAGTTGCTTCTGTTTTAGCATTGTTAATGCCTTCTTTGATTGCTTCCGCCTTAGCGTTTTCAGAATCTTTGAGAAGTTCATCATATTTTTCTTTCATTTCAGTAGCATCTTTTAAATTTTTGTCTGCTTCTGCTTTTTGAGCTTCGACCCTTTCAGTTCTTGCGTTAAGGAATTTTTTTACGGGGTTGTAAGCTAATTTTTTTACAACAAGGTAAAGAACAATTATGCTGACTATGTTAATCAGAAGATCGGCAATAAGATCTTTTGATATACCTAAAGATTGTAACATATCCATAATAAAATACACCTTATTTAAAGTTTAGTTGAAAATTATTTACCTGAAAGAATGAGCGCTACAACGAAAGCGTAAATAGCGGTTGATTCTGCAAGCGCACAACCCAAAAGTAGAATTGTCTGAATTTTACTTGCCGCTTCCGGTTGACGTGCAACTGATTCAACTGCCTTTGCAGTTGCGAAACACATACCGAAACCTGCGCCAAGTGCTGTAAGCATTGCTATTGCTGAACCCATAATAAATTACCTCCGAAATTTAATGTAAATAAATTTAATTTTTTCTTTTTATTTATTCTTCAAGACCTTCCATTGCTTCATCAATAAATGTGAGTGAAAGGGTAATGAAGATATATGCCTGAATAAGAGGGTGGAAAAGGTTGAAATATAAACCTGCAATACCGGGAATACCGGAGGCATATCCACCTAAAGCACCTTTTAAGAGTTCCATAACTATCATACCGCCAAGCATATTACCAAAAAGACGGCAAGCGAGCGAAATAGGAATGGCAATATCGCTGACGAT
>JAFSBS010000245.1 GCA_017437165.1 Clostridia bacterium | reverse complement strand
CAGGTAATACTGATCGTCAGATTCAGTTTATGGAAGACCTTCAGGCAACGATTCTTTGTTGCACACCTTCTTATGCCGCATATATAGGTGAATCATTAAAGGAACAGGGTTATAAACCGGAAGATATTCCTCTTAAAGCGGGTATTTTTGGTGCGGAACCATGGACAGAAGAAATGCGTAGGGGTATAGAAGAAACTCTTGGTATTAAAGCGTATGATATTTATGGACTTACCGAAACAAGCGGTCCCGGTGTTGCTTTTGAATGTTCAGAACAGACAGGTATGCACGTAAACGAAGACCATTTCTACGCAGAAATAATTGACCCTGATACAGGTGAAGTTTTACCTGAAGGAAGCAAGGGTGAACTTGTATTTACTGCTCTTGATAAAGAAGCATTCCCATTACTTCGCTATCGTACACGTGATATTTGTGTGCTTAGCCGTGAAAAATGTTCATGTGGTCGTACACTTGTAAAAATGGCAAAGCCTATGGGCAGAACTGATGATATGCTTATAATCCGTGGTGTAAATGTTTTCCCAAGTCAGATTGAAACAGTGCTTCTTAAAGAGGGTTATGAACCAAACTATCAGATTGTTGTTGACAGAGTAAATAACAATGATACATTTGAAGTGAATGTTGAAATGACACCTGAAAAATTCACGGATAAGGTAAGCGATATTCTCGCTATGGAAAAAAGTCTTGCAAATGCAATGAAAATTATGCTTGGCATCAATCCACAGGTACACCTTGTTGCTCCAAAGAGTATTGCTCGTAGCGAGGGTAAGGCAGTTCGTGTAGTTGATAAAAGAAAACTTATATAAAATTTGAGAGGAGAATGAATTATGTCTATTAAGCAATTAACAATATTTGTTGAAAATAAGCAAGGCGCAGTTATTCCGATAACTGACATACTTTCAAAGAATAATATAAATATCAGAGCGTTATCTATTGCGGAAACTCAGGAATTTGGTATTCTTCGTCTTATTGTAAACGATGTCGAGGCTGCTGAAAAAATTCTTACAGAAGCAGGTTATCTTATAAAAGTAACAGATGTTGTCGGTGTTAAAATCGGTGATGCACCCGGTAAACTAACAGAAGCATTAAAGGTTCTCAGTGAAAATAAAATCAATTTAGAATATCTTTACGCTTTTATGGCAAGAACAGAAAGACACGCTTATGTAGTTATAAGGGTTGAAGATAATGATTTGGCAAAGAGAGCTTTAACAACTTCCGGCTTCCATATAATTACAGAAGCAGACGTTGATAAGTTGTAATTATAATTAAAAATTAAGAATTAACAATTTCGGGGCTACGCCGTAATTATAATAATTGGTTATAATGGTAAACTCACTTTTTCATTTATACTAATTGTGACTATTAAAATTAAAATATAAAAATTCTATCATTTTTAGTTTACACAAACTTTAAATGATAGAATTTCTTGTTTTTATGGATAACTGTTATAATTGCCGACCGCAGGTCCCACAATTTTCAATTTTTCATTTTTAATTCTTAATTATTATTGTCCGCAACTCAGCATTATTTTATGTACATATCCGGTACATTGCCGACAAGTACAGTTTCTGCTAAAAGAATTTCAGTTTCTACTGTTTCGGTTTGGTAAAGTGTACCGACATTTATATTTACATCTACTTTTATTTTTAAGTTAATTCTGTGTAAAGTCTGATTTATACCCGTGCTTTTAAAATTAGTGGAAATATCGGTTTCTATAAATCCGTAGTCAGTTAATTTTACCTGGAAATCAATGCCAATATAGTCTAAAATGTAGCTGTCGAGAAGATTGCCTAAAGATACTCTGATTTTTTCACCACGACTGTCTTTTAACTCATTTGCAATAGCATTTGTAATGTCAGATTTTAATTTGTTAATTGCGATTGTATCAGTACCGACTGATGTAATTTCTTTTTTGTCATTTAAAGAAACGGTTATTAAATCACTGTACACTAAATCATTTTCTGAAATGTAATCACCGACACATTCGTTTATCATAATAGTAACTTCATTTTTTACTATATATTTTGCATTTTCTCTTACAACGGGTCTTATAGGTATATCAAGAAGAATAAACAAAATGCTTAAAATTAAAAACACGCACGTAAAGCTAAAGGCGAGTGCGTGTTTTTGTTTTTTTGGTATATATCTTTTTGCTTTTATACGTATTCGTCGTCTTATAGGTCTAAAGTAAAACTTTATCATACACTTCACCAATACATTATATGCAGCTGCAAGTAGCAAGTTGCAAGTTGCAAGTTGGCAGTGAATCAGGGTTCGCTTCGCGAAAATGCAGAATGCAGAATTTCGGAAGGCTTCGCCTTGATTATAATTGAAAATCGAAAATTGAAAATTGTGGGACCTGCGGTCGGCAATTATAACAGTTATCCATAAAAACAAGAAATTCTATCATTTTTAATTTATAGCAAACTTCAAATGATAGAATTTTTATATTTCAGTCTTAATATTTGTAATTAATATAAATGAAAAAATTAATTTACCGCTATAACCAATTATTATAATTACGGCGTAGCCCCGAAATTTTCAGTTTTCCATTTTTAATTTTCAATTCAAAAGATGAACTCGTTCATCAATCCGTGACCAACTTCAACAAATACTCCTGTTGACTTTGCGGTATTTTCTGTGAATGTTTCAATGCCATTATCAGCGTGTTTCGATTTCTGATAAATCATAAATGGCACAGGGTCACTTGCGTGAGTCATAGTTTTAATTGGTGTAGGGTGGTCAGGCAAAACCATAATTTTGAAGTCGTCGAGTTTCTCAAGTTCAGGGAGAATTTTGCCTAAAACAAGTTCATCAATCATTTCAATTGATTTTACCTTGTTGTGCGGTTCGTTTCTGTGACCGCATTCGTCCGGTGCTTCTAAATGTATGTAAACAAAATCGTGTGTTTTAAGTTCTTCAAGAGCGCATTCTGCTTTGCCTACAAAATTAGTGTCAATGTAGCCTGTTGCACCTTCAACCTCAGGTGCAGACATATTGGCACATTTTGCAATACCTTTAAGTAAGTCAACTGCAGAAATAATCGAGCCACTTACATTATATTTTTCTTTGAAGTCAGGTAAAGCAGGTTTTGTGCCTTCACCCCAGAGCCAGATTGAGTTAGCAGGTTTTTCGCCCCTTTTAATTCTTTCTTTATTTACAGGGTGTTCCATTAAAAAGTCGTAGCTTTCTTTCATCATTTTAATTAACTCTATTGCATTAGGAGATGAAGAAAGATGTTCTTTTATAACTTTACCTGAAATATCGTGCGGAGGTGTCATTTTGCCTAAATCTAAAGTACCGTTATTCCATACAAGACAATGTCTGTAAGCGACGCCACCATAGAATTTAAAAATATCATTACCAAAGTGAGTTTCAACATCTTTAATAATTTCTCTTGCTTCTCTTGTAGAAATGTCACCTGCACTATAATCTACCATTGTTTTATCTTCATAATTTTCTTCATCAGAAAGTGTAACTAAATTACAACGGAAGATAATATCAGTATCTTTCATATCAACACCAATGCTGACTGCTTCAAGTGGAGAGCGTCCTGTATAGCACTCTTTAGGATTGTAGCCCAAAACGCTCATATTAGCAATATCACTACCGGGTTTTAAACCATCACCAACGGTTTTCACAATACCCATTTTGCCATATTTTGCAAGTTTATCAAGGTTTGGTTTTTTTGCAACTTCCATAGGTGTTTTGCCACCCAATGCGTCAACAGGGTAGTCTGCCATACCATCGTAAAGTACAACTACATATTTCATAAATATCACCTTACAAATAAATTCAAAAATTACTCTATAAATATACAACTTATTTAAAGTGAATGTCAATAAAATGTGAAAAATATATTGAAAATGTTTTTTTATGTTGTATAATTAAAGAGTATTATATTTCTAAAGGAGTAATTTTTATGAAATTCCCAATTGCATTACAGCTCTATTCAGTAAGAGATGATATGGAAAAAGATTTTTATGGCACACTCGAAAAAGTTAAGGCTTTAGGTTACGATGGTGTTGAGTTCGCAGGTCTTTTTGGTGAAGCGCCTGAAAAAATCAAAGCAAAATTAGCTGAACTTGAAATGGAGCCGATTTCTGCTCACGTGCCTTATTACGATATGCTTGAAAATCCTGAAAGCGTTTTAAAGGACTACAAAGAAATTGGTTGCAAATATGTTGTTGTACCTTATCTTACAGAAGAATGTCGTCCCGGTACAGATGGTTTTTCTGATACAGTTAAAGGTATAAGAAAAATCGGTGAAGCAGCAAAAAAACTTGGACTTCAACTTCTTTACCACAACCACGACTTTGAATTTATTAAAATTGATGGCGAATATGCACTCGATATTCTTTATAGTGAAATCCCATCAGAATATCTTCAGACAGAAATTGATACTTGCTGGGTAAATGTTGGTGGCGAAAACCCTGCAAAGTATATTGAAAAATACACAGGCAAATCACCGGTTGTTCATCTTAAAGACTTTGTCGGTTCAAACAATGGTGGACCTCTTTATAAACTTATTGGTATTGAGGAAGAAGAAACTGAAGCCAAAGAACAGACTTTTGAATTCAGACCTGTTGGCTATGGCGTGCAGGATTTTAAAGCAATTTTAGAGTCGGCGGAAAAAGCGGGAGCTTCATGGGTAGTTGTTGAACAAGATAATCCATCAATGGATAAAACTCCACTCGAGTGTGCCGAGATGAGCATTGAGTATCTTAAAGGAATCAACGCTTGATTAGGGACAAGGGAACAGAAAGAAGAAATCAGGTTTTATAAAATTTAATGCATTCTATTATTTGTAGTTTTCAATAAATTGCAAATGATAGAGTGCTTTTTCTGTTATTATAGCTGATTTCTAATTTCTGATTTCTGATCCCTGAATTTTTCGCTTTCGTGAAAAATTTGACACACAAATTACACACGGATATAATAGAGTGGAAATACAAGGGGGAGAGTTAATGTATAAAATTCTCGTAGCAGATGATGAAATTAAGATAAGGAATACAATAAAAGATTACCTTACAGCAAAAGGGTTAAGTGTTATTACTGCTTGTGACGGGGAAGATGCGGTTGAAAAAACAAAAGAAACAGAATTCGATTTAATT
>JAFSBS010000244.1 GCA_017437165.1 Clostridia bacterium | reverse complement strand
GATATTAGTAAAAGATTAGTTGATTTGAGAAAAAAGTGTGGTTACACACAAAATGGTTTAGCAGAAAGAGCTGGTGTGTCGCAGACTCATCTTCGGCGAGTTGAATTAGGACAAGCTGATATTACTGTAGGGCATTTACAACTTCTATGTGATGCTATGAGTATTTCTTTAAAAGAATTTTTTGAAGAAGATACTAATACTGATGAAATTTCTGTTGTATTTTCAAAACTTTCCCCTAAACAGCAGAAACTCTTACTTGCTTTTCTTGAAGATTTAGGAAATAAAAATTGATATGAAAACAGTATGTAAAAATCAATAAGTTTTTACATACTGTTTTGAATTTTCAAATTAACAAACATTGTCAAAAAAATTTATAAATATTTTCAGTCTTTCAGAAAATAATATGATTACAAACGCAAACCAAATTTTCTAAAAGGAGTGAAAAGAAAATGGCATCAAAGAAAAATGTAGTTCCAGAAGCTCGTGAAGCTCTTAACAGATTTAAGATGGAAGCTGCTTCTGAAGTAGGCGTTAACCTTAAACAAGGTTACAACGGTGACTTAACATCTCGTCAGGCTGGTAGCGTTGGCGGTCAGATGGTTAAAAAAATGATCAAGGCTTACGAAGAAGGCATGAAATAAATCGATTCATAAATTTTATGAATAAAAAGGCGATAACTGAATTTCAGTTATCGCCTGATTTCATTTATGAAATTGTGATTTTTTGTGAGCCTATTGTTGTACCATCTGAAGTCTGGATTGAGAATGTTACTGTGTAACCGGATGTGTCAGTTGGTGGGTAAACAACAATTGCACTTGTATTATCCTGTGAGAATGTTACATAACTTGTTGAAGTGTAATTATATTGAGTTGTGTATTTAAGAGTGAGTCTTTCGCCATAATAGGTTTCATCTAAAGCAATTATGTGGAAATAAGCACTTCTTAAATGGCTTACACTATCAAGTGATGTTTCATTATCAGTAGAAGAGGTGTTCACGAAGAATTTAAGTGCTGAATCTGAAGATGCACCTAAAAGTTCCTGTTTTAAATCTGCACTGTTTCTGTACTTGATTTTTGCTAATTCTTTAAGATATTTAACAGTAGTTTCGTTATCTGATGTAAGATTTTCTGTTACATATAAATACTTCGCTTCATTGATTTTTTCAGATGAATCTGAATATTTTTTAATATCTGAAAGAATTTTTATTGCATCCTCATATTTTTTGCCTTCGATTAAAGAAAGAGCTTTTCTGTAAGAACATTCTTTAATCATTTCTTTGCTGTCGCCGTAATCTTTTAAAGCAGTAAACAATTCTTTTGCTTTGTCATATTTACCTTTTTCAAGATATTGTTTAGCAATTGAATAGTCACAAATCTGAATTTTTGTTGCAATATCAGAGTTATATCCGTTTAATTCACCGAGAATTGCTTTTGCTTCAGTATAATTTTCGGCATCAATGAGTAAAAGTGCATTCTGATATTTACATTCTTTGATTTTTTCTTGACTGTCCTGATATTCGCCAAGGTCGGTGAATATTTCAATTGCTTCAGTATAATTTTTGTTTTCAATAAGTTCGAGCGCAGAATTGTAACGTGTTTCTGCAATATAACCCGGCACAAATCTTATTGCGTTAACAACAATAATAGCTATAATGAAGATAACTACAGGAATAATAATTTTAGCCTTGTTGCCTTTCTTTTTAGGTGTTAAAGTAGTTTCTCTGTCAGGGTCATTTTTTCTTGCTCTGTCAAACTTTCTTGCAAGTTTCTGGAAGTTTTCGTTGTTAGTATCAACAACTGTAATTTCCTTAAAACGCTCGTGCCTTGCAATGTCATCTTTTTCCTCTTGTGAAAGTTCAGGGTATTCCTGAGTTTTTGCAGTTTGAGATTTTTCGAGGGCTTCGTCAACTTCTTTATCTGATTCTTCTGAAGATTCAGATACTTCTGTTTCAGCGTTGGTTTCTTTATTTGCTTCACTTTCATATGTGAAAGGAGAATCTTCCTGTGTGTTTTCAGCCGAGGATGTATCTGAATCAAAAATGTCACCAATCACAACATTTGTGTTAGGTAAATCCTGAACAGTATCCGCTTCTAAAATAGGGTCGTGTACTTCGTGGAATTGAACAGGGGTGTCTTTAAAACTTGTTTTAGGTTCTGTACTTTCTATAACTTCTTCTGTAACTGTTTCTGCAACTTCTTCAATTTCCTCTACTTCTTCAATTTCCACTTCTTCTGTAAGTTCTGTAATTTCTTCGATTACAGTTGCTTCTTCTTCGAGATTAACTTCTTCAATTTCAACTGTTTCTGAATCAGTTTCTTCACGTTCTTCAGTTGTGGGTGAAACTTCAGTATCAGAAGATTGTGTGTTTTCTTCGACGGGTTCTTCTGCTTCTTCGGTTTCTTCTGCAATAATAATTACAGATTTTTCTGATTCTTCTGCATCATCCATTTCGCCTTTCAAACTTTCTTCAAAGAAAGAGTAAGCAGTAATTTTGAGTTTTTCTGCAGTTGCGGCAGTACCCTGAATTGATGTGTAATTACCTTCTTCAAGAATTTCTGATAAAAGAATGAAATTTTCTGCATTTTTCATAAGGAAGTCATATTTTGCTTTGTTTTTTCTGAAGAACATAACAATGCAACGATAATAAATTTCAAGATTTCTTATATCAGTAGTAAGAATACCTGTGAAAACAGTGTGAGAAGCAATGTCTGATTTGATTTTATTAAGTTTTTTCTCACCGATTTCGTCAGCGATTTCAGGTGTAACAAGGAAGCATTTAGAAAGATTATAAACCATCGTATTTCCGTTACGCTTGTTATAAGCATCAGCAAAATCTGCTAACTTGTTTCTGAATTTTTTTGCGTCTTCCTGAATTTTTAATATTATTGTAACAAGACTTTTGATTTTTTCTGCATCAGCAGTTTCAAAAGCATTTATATGAATTTTTGCCAAAGCAAGTTCAAGCTTTTCTGCTTCATCATTAGCAATTTCAAGGAATTTAGGGAAGTCAGAGTCAGGTACTAATTCACAGGCAAAAATAATTTGCTCGTAAACATCCTCTAAGGATGAAGAATCTTCATCAAGATTAAAACCATCACCTAAAGCCTTGTATAAAAGAGCAGTATGATTACTGCCATCGCTTACAATTGCTTTCATAAGATAATCAGCAGATTCCTGAAGTTTACCTTCTTTATAATAATGAATACCTAAAAGGAGATTTTCTTCTGCTTTAGAGTAGAACATACCACAACTTGAGCAAAAATAACCTTCTTCAGTTTTCTGTAAATAAGCGTTTTTACACTTTTCACAAATAATTTTTTCCATAGTTACCCCCGTAAATGTGGAATATAATGATTTTTTTATTTGTTTCTTATTAAAAGAAATCAATATTCACTCTATAATAACATAAAATGAACACAATTTTCAACAATTTATTACAAAATAGTTTCAAAAAATTTCAAGTTTGAAAGAATTTGCAGAAAAAACGGTTTTATTATTCGTATTTAGAATAATAAAACCATTTTTAACTATTTAATAAAGAATTCGCAAATTTCAATACCTTTAGTTTCTTCTTTTATAACTAAATCGAGAGTACCATTGATAAAAAATTCTTTCTTGATTTTATAAGATGCACTTAAAAATCCATCACAAAGCAATTCTTTGTCAAAAAGCTCATTTCTTTCACCACCAAACGAAACACCTTCATAAACTATATGTCCGTTTGCGGTAATTTTCTGGTGAGTATCTTTGGTTGAATGATCTTTGTAAATAACAGTAAGGGTATAATCTCTGTCTGAAAATCCACCGAGTTTTGCTTTGAAACTGAAATGGTCATAAACTTTCAGCATACTCATAGGCATTCTGCCGTCATTGTCTGGTCTGTCACCTTGAAAATTCATATAGAATTCGCCATCTTGTTTAACACCCAAAGCGACTAATTCGTGGAGGGCAACAGAGTAATAATATTCGTCACTTGCAACAGTATTTCTGTTTAAAAGACGGGTGATAAAAGGTTTTTGTTCATTTTTGGGTAAGGTTTCGCAGTATTCGAGTCTGTTTAAAAGCCAGAGTCTGTCTGTAACAGGACGGTCAATAGTATCAAGTGTGGCACCACGTTCCCAATTGTCGGTGTGGTAGTGTTCTACATCAAGCTGAATACCAATCAGATTAAATAATTTTTCACCCAAAAGAGAAATTTCAGTGCGTAAATCATTATAAAATTGCGGATACCCGGTATTTAAAACAGACTTTGCTTTATTTATTTCTGATTTTTTAAGGTAATATTTTGCATCATCTATTAAAGCATTTTCAAATTTCATTCTTTCAAGAACGAGTTTGTCGCAACAAGCTCTGAAATAAAGAAGCAAGAACCTCCAGTTTTCTGAAAGAGCAGGGTAATCGTGCTTTAATTCGCAGAATGCCCTGTATGTACTGTTTATAGACGGATTATTGAGTGGATTACCCTCCCAATTTTTTTCAAGACCGAAAATTGCTTCGGTAAGATATTCTGTGTCTGTACCAAAAAAGAAGTATCTTACATAGTCTTTTACTGCTTCATTTAAAGGGTAAGCATCATCAAATTCAAGAAGTGACCACACCATTTTATTAAGGTCATCGTGAACGCCTTCGGAGTAACTTACACTACCTACTGTGTAATGAGAAAAAAGTCTGTGAAGTGTAGAAAATTCAACAGGTCTCGGGTTTACACTTTCTCTTGAAAGTGTTGATGAAAGTGAATAGTGCCAGTCGTCATTAAGAAAATGAACCGGGTATTCGCAACGCAAATTGTGAGTAATATCAGGGTAAAATCTCATAGGGAATTTTTGCGGGGTTTTTGCCCTTAATTCATGCATAGGGAATGCGTGGTTTGGACCCATAATAAGACCGTCAATTTCTTCGGGTTCTTTTTCTAATTCTTCAATTAACTTGTCGCCCCAGTCGTGATATTTATGGGGTGCTTGTGCAGATGGAAAAACAAGAGCATTTTTATGGTGTTCTTTTAAAACATCAGAAAATCTTTTTGTTCTTTCAATAAATTCATCTGCATAATATTCACCGGGGTCGCCACCGGGAATAAATAAATAATCAATTCTCGGTACTTTTTTATAAAGGTCGCGTCTTTTGCTTACCGCATCTTCAATTGATTCGTCATCACAATTAGGGTGCCATACAGATACATCTAAATCGAGAGTATCTGCAAGGCGTGACGCTTCAATCAAAAATTCTTCTTCATCATATTTCATAAGGCAGTTTCTTTTTGAAATACCTTTTTCGTAAGGCATATGTTCACACGTATTTGTTGTGAATGCCATCATATCTAAATAGTAGTCAAAATACTGGTTGTAGTCCCACGCGTCATAGGTATTAGGTGTTGTGCGGTAGCCGATTTGGTGGCCACGTATTGCTCTTTTTGGTATGTATGTACCGCTTATATCTTTTGTTAAAATGGCTTTATTATCTTTAAATTCACATTTTCTTAAAAAATGAGAGTAAGCGAAAATAAGGCCACGGATTGTTTTCGCTGAAAATGTGAGAATATTATTGCTGAAAATAATATTGTAGCAATCGTTATCATTTAAATAATTATCTTGCTTGAAAACAATATTAAGAGAATCTGATTTTGCTTCGGAAATAGTGAAATTACGTCTTGTCAGTTCTTTTATAAAGTATTCCGCTGCTTTTAATTCAATAACATTTTCAGCGAGAATATAGAACTTTTCAAAAATAAATTGCACAAAATCACTCCTTTGCTAATATAAATAGATATTATCACAATCTGAACATCTTATCAAGAAATAAAAATATATGTTGCAATTTATGTTTCAGGTATGGTAAAATCAAAAAAGATTGACAGAGAGAAGGCGAAAAAGATGACTTTCAGAACTATTAAATGGTTTACACAAGTTGCGTGTTCACTTTTAAAGCTTATTCCAAAAATGAAAAAGGGTGTTAAACTCAAAAATACAGGTGATTTATCTGTTTATAAACCTTTTGTAGATGAGGAATTGAAAAAATGGTTAAATCCGCTTATGAAATCTGCCGGTGTTGATTTTGAAGTAAGCGGTATAGAAAATATCCCTGAAAACGAAGCGGTAATTTATGTACCAAATCATCAGGGACTTTTTGATATGCCTGCAATTATTCTTAACGCACCTACACCTTGTGGATTTATAGCAAAAAAAGAACTCAAAAAGGTTCCGATTGTAAGAACATGGATGTGGCTTCTTGACTGTGTATTTATTGACAGAGAAAATAAACGTGAAGCAAGAGTTGCAATAAAAGAAGCAATAGAACTTATAAATAAGGGCAGAAGTATGGTAATTTTTCCGGAAGGTACACGCTCTCGAGATGGTGTTCCGTTGCCGTTTAAATCAGGTGTTATGATGATTGCCAAAGAAACAAAAGCAAAAATTGTACCTGTTGTACTTGAAGGTGTTATTGACCGTTTTGAAGGTCAAAAAAATATTACCCCCGGTACTGTAACAGTAAAATTTTTAGAAGCTCTTGAAACAGATAATCTTTCAAGAGATGAAATGAAAGCAATGCCGGAACAAATAAGAGAAAAAATTGTTGCGGTTTTAAAAGAAGATGGAGCAATTCCAAGTGATGCGGAATAAAAATAAATCGGAGTGAATTTTTTAGTTCACCCCGATTTTTATTTTTTAAATAAAATAATTCCACCAATTGCGAGTGCTACACCAAGAAGTTTTGACCATTCAAAATTCACTTTATCTGTACCGAAAAGTCCAAAAAGTTCTATTAAATAAGCAACTAAAATTTGTGCTGTAACTATTATCATAACTGCACCCGCAGGGCCGAGACCTGCCATACTTTTAATAACTGTGTAAGTAATTAAAGCGCCCATTACACCGCCTAAAAGCATATATTTATTACTGATTGTGAAAAGTGACGAGAAACTACCGTCACGTCCCGTAAAGAGCCACGCTAAAATACAGAATAAAAATGCAGTCAGTTGCACAAAAGATGCAGAGACCCAAATAGAAGTCTGTTTTGTCACACCTTCGTTAAAAACACCCTGAATACTCATTAAAGCACCTGAAATAATTGCAATTAAAACTCCAGTCATAAAAAATCACCTGTTAACAGTATTAACAGGCGATTTTATTTTATTAGTTAAATTTGAAAATTATCTTTCTTCTCTGAAATAGTTAAGCCCGAGACTCTGTGGAGGCTGATGCTCTCTCTTTTTACGCATACTTGTGATTATAAGAACAATAATAGTAACAACGTAAGGAAGCATTTTGAAGAGTTCCTGTGTTTCGGTACCAAGCCCCTGGATGTAGTTGTTTGCGTTGCAAAGAGCACCGAAAAGGAATGAGCCGACAATAGCAGCCGATGGTTTCCAAAGAGCAAAAATAACAAGGGCAATTGCCATCCAACCACGGTCACCGAAAGCGTTGTTAGACCAGACACCACTTGCGTATGACATAACATACTGAAGTCCGCCGAGACCTGCAATAGCACTACCAATACAAGTTGCAAAATAACGATATTTTACAACATTTATACCGGCAGCATCTGCAGTAGCCGGGTTTTCACCAACAGAACGGAGGTTAAGACCAACGCGTGTGCGATTTAATGTAAAAGAAACCAAAAATGCAATTACTATAGCAAGGTAGGTAAGGAAATCATGAGATAAGAATAATTCGCCAAACCAACCCAAATCATCTGCAAACGGAAGATTTTGTGAAAAGAATGAACTCGTTTTTGTAAGTGCGATTGATGGCATTTCACTTTCAGTAATATTTATAAGTGAAGCACCGAGAAAGTTACCAAGACCAATGCCGAGAGTGGTAAGTGCAAGACCTGTAACATTCTGATTTGCGTGAAGTGTTACGGTTAAGAAACTGTAAATAAGTCCCATAACTGTAGCCCCCGCAATGGCACATAAAAGCGGAATAATGATTGCAAGGAATGCGTTCATATTTGCAATATCATTTCCACACGCATTTTCATAAAGGAATGAACCAACAACACCGCTTATAGCACCAACGTACATAACGCCGGGAATACCAAGGTTAAGATGGCCCGATTTTTCTGTAACTATTTCACCGACTGAACCATAAAGAAGCGGAACACCAAGGAGAATTGCGCGGCAGATAAATTGAATAATCATGCTTTAACCTCCTTTTTGTTGTGACGGAACTTAATTGAATAGTGAATAAAGAATTCACACGCAACAAGCATAAGAATTACTATGCCAACGATGATTTCTGAAAAAGATGAGTTGAGTAAAGATGTGTCAGCAACCTTTGCAACACCTAATCTTAAAAATACTACAATAGCAGTCATAAGAACCATAATAAAAGGATTGAACTGACCGAGCCACGACATAAGAATAGCAGTAAATCCCTGACCGCCAACAAGGTTAGTGTTTATTGTGTGGTCTTTACCGGCAACAAGGAGCATACCTGTAACACCGCACAAAGCACCGGAAATAAGCATAGTACGAATAATAACTTTTTTAACATTTATACCAATGTAACGGGCAGTATTCTGACTTTCACCGACAACAGAAATTTCATACCCCTGCTTACTGTATTTAAGGTAAATAAACATAAATACGGTAATAACAGAAACAATAGCAATGTTTATAAAATAATCGTTGTTGCCGATAGCCGGAAAGTTACCGTAAGGAACAGGGTTAATAACATTTGAACCGCCACCCTCGATGTAAACATAATAAGCAATTATCTGTGTTGCAATATAATTCATCATAAGAGTGAAAAGTGTTTCATTTGTATTAAAAAGTGCTTTAAAAATTGCAGGAATAACACCCCAGATAGCACCGGCAAGAATACTTGTAATTGCAATTACAATAATGAGTGTTATGTAGGGGAGTTTTTCGCCGAATTGAATCATACAGAAAATAGAAGCAAGACCGCCCATAAGTGCTTGTCCTTCAGCACCGCAGTTCCAGAACTTCATTTTAAAGGCGGGAGTGAGGGCGAGTGCAAGGCAAAGAAGAATTACAATTTCCTGTAAATATTTCCAGAGCATTGTTGTACTGCCTTCAAGTAATCTGCCAAAAACGCCTGTGAACATAATGTTGTAAGTATCACCAAGGCTTTTTTCAGTTACAGCCATTGAAAGAACACCCACAAACAGAAAACCAATTAAAATTGTAGCAACTCTTATAAGCCACGCTTTCCACTCGGGCATATCATCACGCTTAACAACGTGAAAAAGAGGTTCACGGTGTTTCGTTTCAGTCAATTTAGCCATTGTTATTCTCCTTTCCGTCATCAGTAGTTTTAGTCATAAGAAGACCAATTTCTTCTTTAGTAGTAGTTCTTGCGTCAACAATACCTGTAATTTTACCGGAACCTATAACCATAATTCTGTCACAGAGTTCGAGAAGTACGTCAAGGTCTTCACCAACGAAAATAATAGCAACGCCCTTTTCTTTTTGTTCATTAAGAAGATTATAAATCATATAAGATGAGTTGATATCAAGACCGCGAACAGGGTAAGCAACCATTAAAACAGTAGGCGAAGCGGCAATTTCACGACCAACAAGAACTTTCTGAACATTACCGCCCGAAAGTCTCCTTACCGGTGTACTTGCACTTGGTGTAACAACTTCAAGGTCATTTATAATTTTCATTGCAAGGTCTTTAGGTGACTTGCGTTTTAAGAAGAATGAATGACCTTTTGAGTAACTTCGTAACATCATATTGTCAACAATATCCATATTGCCGACAAGGCCCATACCAAGTCTGTCTTCGGGAACGAATGAAAGACGCACACCCATTTGTCTTATCTGCATAGGTGTTTTATCTCTTAAACTTTCTTTTTTATTTGTCTTAGGGTCAAAGTAGAAAATATCGCCAAATTCAAGTCGCTGAAGACCTGCAATTGATTCGAGCAATTCTCTCTGACCGGAACCGGCAATACCGGCAATACCTAAAATTTCACCGCTTTTTGCAGTGAATGAAACATTATCAAGTACAGTAGTACCAACTCTGTCAACACAGGTAATACTGTTTACCGTAAGTCGTTCTTCTGTGTTTTTAGGTTCGTTTCTCTGAATGTTAAGGTCAACTTTTTTGCCGACCATCATTTCAGTAAGTTCGGTTTCGCTTGTTTCATTTGTATTTACAGTTCCTACATATTCACCTTTACGAAGAACAGAAACCCTGTCAGAAAGCGAAAGAACCTCGTGGAGTTTGTGCGTTATGATAATAATACATTTACCATCGTCACGCATACGTTTTAAAACATTAAAGAGTTTTTCGGTTTCTTGTGGAGTGAGAACTGCAGTAGGCTCGTCGAGAATGAGAATATCTGCACCACGGTAAAGCACTTTAATAATTTCAACTGTCTGTTTTTCTGAAACGGACATTGTGTAAATTTTCTTTTCAGGTGTGAGTTCAAATCCATATTGCGAACTGATTTTTTTAATTTCTTCAGTAGATGTATTAAGATTGTATTTTTTATTGTTAATACCTAAAACAATATTTTCTGCAGCACTGAAAACATCAACAAGTTTAAAATGCTGATGAATCATACCGATTTTATACTCAAAAGCATCTTTAGGTGAAGAAATAAGTGCTTCTTTGCCATCAATGAAAATCTGACCTTCATCAGGGAAGTAAATACCCGAAATCATATTCATAAGAGTAGTTTTACCACTACCATTTTCACCTAAAATGGAGAGAATCTCACCACGG